>JAIELU010000058.1 GCA_019752775.1 Campylobacterales bacterium
GTCATGCAGATGAACAGGTAACTTTTGCCCCAGCCTAAAAACGTGATGCTCCTTGGAAAAAGTAAACATTTCAAGTTATTTACTCAAATATTTCACATTAAACCTTTCGAGAAAACTTTAATTTTAATTCTTTTTCACAAAATCTAGGTGGAGGAAGAGTTCCTATAATTAAAAACTTAATGTTTTTATTTAGAAAAGGTTCATAAGGATGGTAGTGAAAGAACATAAAACTCCTTTTTATAGTAAATTTAATAAGGAACAAAAACCCAAAAACGGTATATTTTATATATATGTGAATATTTTTTATAATTATTGCATAAAATATAATCTATTTTTGATAAAATGCTTATTCAATATTAGAATGAAGGAATAAGAATGGCATATTTAGAAGAAGTTTTTAACTATCTTAAAAGAACAAGTCCAGCACAAACGGAATTTTATCAAGCAGCAGAAGAAGTTTTATATTCTTTACAACCACTACTAGATAAATATCCAAAATATAGTAAACACAAAATTATTGAAAGAATCGTTGAACCAGAAAGACAAATTATGTTTAGAGTAAATTGGCTTGATGATAATGGAGAAATTCAAGTAAATAAAGGTTTTAGAATTGAATTCAATTCGGCTTTAGGTCCATACAAAGGTGGATTAAGATTTCATCCAAGTGTAAATGCTGGAGTTATTAAGTTTTTAGGATTTGAACAAATTTTTAAAAATGCACTTACTGGTCTTCAAATTGGTGGTGGAAAAGGTGGAAGTGATTTTAATCCAAAAGGAAGATCTGATAATGAAATTATGAGATTTTGTCAAGCTTTCATGAGTGAATTATTTAGACACATCGGTGCAAATACTGATGTACCAGCTGGAGATATTGGAGTTGGAGCTAGAGAAATTGGATATATGTTTGGAATGTACAAAAAACTTGCAAATAAATATGAAGGTGTTTTAACTGGTAAATCACTAAAATGGGGTGGTTCATTAGCAAGAACTGAAGCAACTGGTTATGGTTGTGTTTATTTTGCTAAATATATGTTAGCTGCTCGTGGTGAAAGTTTAGAAGGAAAAAGATGTTTAGTTTCTGGTTCTGGAAATGTTGCTATTTATACAATTGAAAAACTTTACCATTTAGGTGCATTACCACTTACATGTAGTGATTCAAAAGGTATGATTTACGACGAAGAAGGAATAGATTTACTTTTACTAAAAGATTTAAAAGAAAATCAAAGAGCAAGACTTTCTGAATATGTAAAATATAGACCAAAAGCTATTTATACACCGGTTGCTGAGTATCCAGAAGGAAGAAATGCTGTTTGGTCAATTCCTTGTTATGCTGCATTCCCAAGTGCTACACAAAATGAATTAAATTTAGAAGATGCTAAAACTCTTCTTGCAAATGGTTGCGTTTGTGTAAGTGAAGGTGCTAATATGCCATCAAATGCTAAAGCAGTTGATTTATTTGTTGAAGCAAAAATTGCTTATGGACCTGGAAAAGCTGCAAATGCTGGTGGAGTTGCAACAAGTCAACTAGAAATGGCACAAAATGCTTCTATGGTTTCTTGGACTTTTGAAGAAGTTGATGAAAAATTAGCACAAATTATGAAAAATATTTTTGATACAGCTAGTTCAACAGCAGCGGAATTTGGACAACCTACAAACTTAGTTTTAGGTGCTAATATTGCTGGATTCAAAAAAGTAGCGGATGCTATGATTGAGCAAGGTTTAGTTTAATCTTTTTTTACAATACTCTAATTTTAGAGTATTGTAACTCTTCTTATATCTTACTAATAAATTTATTTAAAAACTTATGTTAAAATGTTTGCTTATTATAATTAAAGGTACAAATTGAAAGTAGGTGTTTTTGATTCTGGACTTGGAGGATTGACTGTTGTTAGTTCAATTCAAAAGGTTTTTCAAGGTGCAGAACTTTTTTATATAGCTGATACTGCTTATGCTCCTTATGGAGAAAAAACTGTTGAAGAGATTTTAAATAGATGTATTAATATAACGAGTTATCTTTTAGAAAAACATGGAATTGAAGCTTTAATTGTTGCTTGTAATACAGCAACGAGTGCCGCAATAAAACATTTGAGAGAAAAATTTCCTTTTTTAATAGTAATAGGAACTGAACCAGGAATTAAACCTGCAATTTTAAATACTAAAACTTCACATGTTGGAGTAATGGCAACACCAGCTACTTTAAAAGGTGATAAATATCAATTATTAGTAAATGAGTTATCAAATATAAAAAAAGTAACTCTTTATGAACAAGCTTGTATTGGTTTGGTTGAGCAAATAGAAAAAGGCGAAATAGATACTCCTAAAACTTTTAATATGTTAGAAAAATGGCTAAAACCTATGAAAGAAAATAGTGTAGATACTATTGTTTTGGGTTGTACACATTATCCTTTAGTTGATGAAGTTATAAAAAAAATCATGGGAAATGATATAACTTTGATTGAAACTGGAAATGCAATAGCTAATAGATTAAAACTTTTAAGTGAAGAATTAGGACATAAAAATCAAGGAAAACTTGAAATAAGTGTTTATTTTACTGGTGAAATAAATATACAAATGATTGAAAAGATTTTAGAAAATAAAAATATTGAAGTTAGGAAGTGTACCATATGAGTCAAGAAATTTTAGAAAAAAGAGTTTTAGCCTTAAAGTATAGACCTCATAGATTTGAAGATTTAGTTGGGCAAAGTACAGTTTCTCAAACTCTCTCTTTGGCTTTAGATTCAGATAGATTATCTCATGCATATTTGTTTTCAGGTCTTAGAGGAAGTGGAAAAACTTCAACAGCTAGAATTATGGCAAAAGCACTTTTATGCTCAAATGGTCCAACTTCAAAACCTTGTGAAGTTTGTGACAACTGCAAAAGTGCAAACTCAAATAGACATCTTGATATTATCGAAATGGATGCTGCATCAAACCGTGGAATTGATGATATAAAAGATTTAATTGAACATACAAAATATAAACCAAGTAGTGCAAGATTTAAAGTATTTATAATCGATGAAGTTCATATGTTAACAACTCAGGCATTTAATGCACTTTTAAAAACACTTGAAGAACCTCCTGGATTTGTGAAGTTTATACTTGCAACTACTGATCCATTAAAATTACCAGCTACGATTTTGAGTCGAACTCAACATTTTAGATTTAATAAAATTGCAAGTGCTGATGTTGTTCACCATTTAGTACATATTTTAAATGAAGAAAATATTTCTTATGAAAAAGATGCTTTAGAAATACTTGCACGAACGGGACAAGGAAGTTTAAGAGATACTTTAACTTTACTTGACCAAGCTATTATTTTTTCAAAAGGAAGAATTAATACAACAAGTGTTGTTGATATGTTAGGGTTAATTGACCCAAAAATGATGGATAATATTTTTTCTATTATTTTAAATAAAGGTGATATAAATCAAATAATCAAAGATTTAGAAAGTTA
Organism: Campylobacterales bacterium; assembly: GCA_019752775.1. GTDB lineage: Bacteria > Campylobacterota > Campylobacteria > Campylobacterales > Arcobacteraceae > Aliarcobacter. Next base: position 3,455 of record JAIELU010000058.1, read on the forward strand.
TGAAGTTTCTCAGATTTGTGATGAAATGGCTATTTATTTAAAAGATAAAATGCTTTCTAAAGATACAAAATTTGATTTACTTTTATTTGATAGATTTTTTAGAATTTTAAGTGATGCAAAACATTTATTGGCAATAAATAGCGATGGTGGTTTTGTTCTAATCTTAACTTTTATGAAAATGATAGAAGCTACAAATTTAAAAACTATTGATGATATTATAAATCAAGTTGAAAAAATCGAAGTTAGAAAAGAGACAGCACCAATACGAATTATTGAAAAAACAGTAGAAAAAGTTCAAGAAGTTCCAGTTGAAAAAGTAGAAGAAATAAAACCAGTTTTTATTGAACCTGAAACAAAAATAGAAGAAGTGTCTCCTTTTGATAAGGTTTTAATTCAAGATGACAATATTATGGATTTAGGAATGATTGATGCTATTGAAGTTGTTGATTATTCAACTCCTTTTGATGAATTACCTACGACTCCTATTGTTCAAAAAGAGCAAATAATAGAAAAACCAAAAGATATAGAAATCGTTGAACACAAAATAGAACAACAAGTTCAAGCTAATGTTTTTGAAGAAATTGAAATAGTTCCTCTTGAAGAGATAATTGAAGAATCACATGAAGATGAAGAAGATGAAATTCAAAATGAATTATATGAAAAATTAACTGCAAAAGTTTATGATAGAGACCCTGATTTAGGTGAATGTTTTGAAAAGAATTTTATCTTTAATGGATTTGAAGATAAAAAACTATACATCACTTCTTACGCTCAAGATGAAGATAGAAAGTTTTTATATAAACATTTTGGGATAATAAAAACTTTTGCTCAAGACATTTTTGGAAATGATGTTGAGTTAGATTTTAAAAAGGAAGAACCCTCCGTACTAGAAAATAAAAAAGAAGAAGTTGAAAAAGAAACTTGTTCACAAGAAGAAATTTCAAATGATACAGGTTCAATGATTGAAGAGATAGAAATGGGTTCAGGTTGTGTAGCTGATATGCATAAAAGTGAAATAAGTCAACCTTCACAACAAGAGTTACAGTTAAATGATATATTAAATTCAAAAATGCTTGATAAAGCAAAAGAGCTTTTTGATATAAAAAAGATTACAGTAAAAGCAAGAAGTTAAAATATTAACTTTTTATTAATCTTAAATAGATAGACTATCTTTCAGCTTTAAAAAGGAAAAATGAATGAATAAATTTTCAAAAATATTAACAATAAGTATTTTATTATCAAGTGCTTTATTTGCTACTTCTAGTGATGAAAACATTATTAGTTTTGAGCAAAAAAGAATAACGCAAAATCCAAATGTAAAAATAAAAGATATAAAAATTAGTACAAAAAAAGAGTTACCACTAAATGGTTGGTTTGGTTATATTTTAGATGTTCAAGCAAATGTTCAAGGTAAAGATATAAATGCTAAAGACATACTTTTTTCTGATGGAAAATATATTTCTTTAGAATTAATTGATTCAGAAACTGGAAAATCTTTAAAAGATTTAGTAACTCCAAATTTAACAGATAATTATCATGATAAATCAAAATTAATTGCTGGAAATGCAAATGCTAAAGAAAAAATTGTAATTTTTTCTGATCCATTATGTCCATTTTGTAAAGATTATGTTCCAGATGTTATAAAATATGTAAATAAAAATACTAATGATATTGCTTTATATTATTATCATTTTCCATTAATGGCCCTTCATCCAGCAGCTGCACCTTTATCAAAATTGGTTGAAGTAGCAAAACATAAAGGTATAAAAGATATTGAACTAAAAGTTTATGAAACTGATTGGGAAAAATATTTTGATGTTAAATCAGTAGATGAAAAGAAGATTTTAGAAGCATTTAATAAAGAATTTAAAACATCTATAAAATTAGAAGAAATTTCTACTAAAGAGATAAATGCATTTCTTGAAAAAGATATTTTAATGGGTGAAGAAGTTTTAGTTTCAGGAACACCAACTATATTTATAAATGGAGTTAAAGATTCTACTAGACTTAAATATGAAACATTAGGAAAAAAATAAATTTATTAAGAGGGTAATATGGAAAAATTAGTAATAGCAACAAGAAGAAGTCAACTTGCACTTTGGCAAAGTGAATATGTAAAATCACTACTTCAAGAACACTATCCAAATATGCAAATTGAACTTCAAGAGTTTGTAACAAAAGGCGATAAAATTCTGGATGTTCCACTAGCTAAAATCGGTGGAAAAGGACTTTTTACAAAAGAGCTTGAAGTTGCGATGCTTGAGGGAACTGCTCATTTAGCTGTTCACTCTTTAAAAGATGTTCCAACACAATTTGAAGATGGTTTACAACTTGCAGCTGTTACAAAAAGATTTGATCCAAGAGATGCTCTTTTAAGTAATAAATATTCTTCTATTGATGATTTACCTCAAGGTGCAGTTGTTGGAACTACGAGTCTAAGAAGAAGAATGGCAATAAAAATGTTAAGACCTGATATTGAACTTAAAGATTTAAGAGGAAATATCAATACAAGAATTGCAAAATTAAACGCTGGTGAATATGATGCAATTATTTTAGCAGCAACTGGTATTCAAAAATTAAAAATTGAAAATGAAGTTAAATTTTTTAACCCAATTTCAACTGATTTAATTATTCCATCAATGGGACAAGCAACTCTTGGAATTGAAACAACAAATGACCCACGAGTTTTGGAAATAGTAAAAGTATTAAATGATAAAGATGCACATATAGAATCAACAATTGAGCGAAGTTTTGTTGATACGTTACAAGGTGGTTGCCAAGTTCCAATTGGAGTAAAAGCTACTATTATTGATGAAAACTCAATAAGAGTTCAAGCAATTGTAGGACTTCCTGATGGAAGTGAATCTATAAGTGAAGATATAACAGTTAGTATAAAAGATTACGAAAAAGCTGGTCGACAATTAGCTCAAAACTTTATAGACCAAGGTGCAAGAGAGTTATTAGACAGGGCAGAAAAATTAGCTTTTAAATAAATTTTAAAAAAGGAAATAAAATGAGAATAAATGTAGAAGATGCACTTTTTTGTTTAGTAGATGTTCAAGATAAGTTATATCCACATGTTACAAATAAAGATGAAATTGAAAAGAATCTGATAACTTTAATAAAAGGTTTAAAAGTTCTTAGTGTTCCTTTTATAATAAATGAGCAATATAAAAAAGGTATAGGAGAAACTATACCATCTTTAAACGAGTTAGTACAAGAGTATTCCCACTTTGAAAAAACAACTTTTTCTTGTTATAAAAATGAGGAAACTATTGATGCTATAAATGCAACGAATAAAAAAGTTGTAATAGTTGCAGGAATTGAAACTCATGTTTGCGTATTACAAACTTGTATTGATTTACTTGAGGGTGGGTTTGAAGTTGTTTTAGTTACTGATTGTTGTACTTCAAGAAAACAAAAAGATACAGATATTGCTATTTCTAGACTTGTTCAGGCAGGAGTAATTCCAACAACTTATGAATCTTTACTTTTTGAATTAACATTAAATGCAAAAAATCCAGTTTTTAAAGAGATTTCATCTTTAGTAAAATAAGAATTTTTTCTTATTTTACTATTGTATTTTTACCGCTTTTTTTAGCTTGATACATTTTTTTATCAGCTAAACTTAGGATTTCTTCATAAGAAGAAAATCCTTTATTAAATTCTACAATTCCAATACTAAGTGTTATTTTACCAAATCTTGTTGATGCAAATTTGTCTAAAGTTACATTCATGATTCTATTCATATGATCATTTGCACTTTCTATAGTATTATCAATACTAATTATACAAAACTCCTCACCACCTAGTCTAAATACAAAATCTAAACCTTTTCTTGTATGTTCTAATAATATTTCAGCAAAATATTTTAGAACTTCATCACCACCTTCATGCCCAAATATATCATTTATACTTTTGAAATTATCTATATCAATATATGCTAAAGTAGCTTTTGTCGAATCTCTATTAACTTGTGCAAAAACATCAGAACAAACTTTTGCAAAATATCTTCTATTATATAAAGAAGTTAAAGTATCTGTAATAGTTAATTCTTGTAATTGATTTCTAATAATTTGATTCTCTTTTTCAAGCTCAATTCTTCTTATTTCTCTTTCAATTTTTCTTGAGTATATTAAAGCAATATCATTTATCTCTTCAGGTAATTCTCTTATTAATTTGGAATAAATAGCAATATGACCAACACAACTACCTTTACCATCAGTTATTGGAATACCATAAAAACTTTCAAATTTTTCATCTAGTAAATCTAAAAAATTATATTTTACATGTTCTTTTATTTTTATAATTTTGTTATCAAAAACAAATTTTCCTGGAATTCCATTTAAATCTATTATATTGGGAACTTTATCATTTGTAGAGTATAAAATTTTCACTTTTGTAGTTGGATTAAAATCTATAGCTTTAGTTATATATACTAAATCAGCTTGAAACAATTTTTTAATCTCAATAGCTGTATGTTTTATAAATTCATCACCTATATGATAAGAAGTTATTTCAAGTATTGATTTTAGGGCTTCGTATGGATTAAATTTAAATGAGTTATCCACTAATTATTATCTCCTAAATTTTATTGTCAAAATGATAACATAATATTAATAATTAGAGGATAAAAAAAGTCCGGATTTAATCTAGACTCTTTTTATAAAGTTTAAAAAATTAATTCATAGTTCCTTCAGGAATATGAACATAACCTTCCATAATAATTCTAGCACTTCTACTCATTGTTGCTTTATCAACTATAAATTTATTATCATTATTTTGAATTACTGCACCCACTTTTAAAGTTCCAGATGGATGTCCAAATTCAACTGCAGATTTTTCTCCACCACCAGCAGCAATATTTACTAAAGTTCCTGGAATACAAGCAGCAACTCCAATAGCAACAGAAGCTGTTCCCATCATAGCATGGTGTAATTTTTGCATAGATAAAGCACGTACATGTAAATCAATTTCGTTTGCTTTAACTTCTTTTCCACTTGAAGTAGTAAAATCAGATGCAGGTGCAACAAAAGCAATTTTAGGAGTGTGTTGTCTTGTTTCTGCTTCTTTTAAATCAGAAATCAATCCCATTTTTAATGCAGCATAAGATCTAATTGTTTCAAATCTTGCAAGTGCAACAGGGTCTGAGTTAATATCACCTTGAAGTTCAGTTCCTGTGTAACCAATATCGCAAGCATTAACAAAACATGTTGGAATTCCTGCCGTTATCATAGTAGCTTTAAATGTACCAATTCCTGGAACTTCTAAATCATCAACTAAGTTTCCAGTTGGGAATAATTCTTCACTAGGATCAACTGGCTCAGCAAATTCTAAAACAATCTCTTCAGCAGGAAATGCTACACCATCAATGTAGTAATCTCCCATTTCTTTAACCATTCCATTTTCCATAGTTACATAACATAGAATTGTTTTTTTAATATTTGCTTGCCAAATTCTTACACAACAAACACCGTTTTCAGGAACGTTATCAACTAAACCTTCTTTTATTGCAAAAGGTCCAACTGCACTTGATAAGTTTCCACAGTTTCCACTCATATCCACAAAATCTTTATCGATTGCAACTTGACAGAAATAGTAATCTACATCATGATTAGGAACTGAACTACGACCTACTAAAATAGCTTTAGAAGTACTTGAAGTTGCTCCTCCCATACCATCCATTTGTTGTTTATAAACATCTGGTGAACCAACAATTCTTTGAAGAAGTTTATCTCTTTTTTTTGTATCTTCTTGTGCTTCTTTTGGAAGATCTGCAATATTGAAGAATGTTCCTTTAGAAGTTCCACCCCTCATATATGTAGCTTTTACTTTAAATTGTGGTTTGTAGTTACTCATTGTATTTTCCTTAAAAATGGTTTGTTTAAAACTCTCTAAAAAAATCTTTTGATTTCTTTAAATAGCTTTATAAAATACTAAAGAGCAAAAGCTCTTTAGATATTTATTTTTTTGAAGATGCAATAACATCTTTAGCGAATTTTTGTAAAATTCCACCATTTTTGTAAACATCAACTTCAGCTGAAGTATCTAATCTACAAATAACTTGGAATTTAACAACTTCACCATTTGCTCTAGTCATAACAACTGTTAAATCACATCTTGGAGTAATATCACCAACAATGTCATAAGTTTCAGTTCCGTCAATAGAGTAAGTATGTCTAGTTTCACCTTTTTTAAATTGTAATGGTAAAACACCCATTCCAACTAAGTTAGTTCTGTGAATTCTTTCAATTGATTCAGCAATTAACACTTCAACACCTGCAAGTCTAACACCTTTTGCAGCCCAGTCTCTTGAAGACCCTTGACCATAGTTAGTTCCAGCAATGATAATTAAAGGTTGTTTTCTAGTTGTATAAGTTTCAATTGCTTCCCACATTCTAGACTCAACACCCTCAGGCATAATTTTTGTTAATGAACCTTGTTTAACTTTTCCATTTTCATCTTTAACCATTTCGTTAAATAATTTTGGATTAGCTAATGTAGCTCTTGAAGCTGTATTATGATCCCCTCTATGTGTTGCATAAGAGTTTAAATCTTCTAATGGTAATCCCATTTTTAAACAATATTCACCAGATGCTGATGTTGGTAAAATTGCATTTGAAGGAGATAAGTGATCAGTAGTAATATCATTAGGGAATACACCTAATGGTCTCATATTTTTAAGCGCTGGCATTTGCATATATTCATCTTCCCAATAAGGAGGTTTGTTAATATATGTTGATTTTTTATTCCATTTATAGAATGGATCTACTTTAATTCCAGCTAAACCATTTCTTGCAAACATTGGGTCATAAATCGCTGCAAACATTTCAGGTTTAACAGCTGTACTTACAACAGCATCAATTTCAGCATCAGATGGCCATAAATCTTTTAACTTAATATCATTTCCATTTTTATCTTTTCCTAAAACATCAGTTTCAATGTTGAATCTGATAGAACCAGCAAGTGCATAAGCAATTACAAGTGGAGGTGATGCTAAAAATGCTTCTTTAATAAATGGGTGAATTCTTCCATCAAAGTTTCTGTTTCCAGATAATACAGCTGTTGTATAAATACCTGCATCAGCAGCAGCTTGTTGAATTTTTGGATCTAAAGCACCTGACAT
>JAIELU010000217.1 GCA_019752775.1 Campylobacterales bacterium
CTCCACCTCCTGAACCAGCTCCACCTTCAGTATAATAATTTGTAAAAACTTTTGTATCAGTCGAATTACCATCAGTTAAGCTATTTCCTGAGCCATAAGTATTTCCAACAAAAACTCCGGTAGCATTACTACCATCATTAATTATAGTATTAGCATTTAAAGTTGAACTAGCTATCCCAAATATCATTAGCGATGCACAAAGACCTATTTTCCCACCTTTTAAAATTCTAAACCTTAAATCTTTTATTCTAAATGAATTCATACAATAATTCTCCTAATAATTTTGGATATTATATGTCTCAGAAGTCACAAAAAAGTCCCATTTTTTAATTTATTTCGCAATTATGGGAACTAAGAGATTAAAAATTTTATATTTAGTAAGATTTGTAAGAAATTATATTCTTTATATAATTATTTTTTCAGAAACTCGGTATAACATTCTATAAATTTATCCATTTCTAGATTGATACAATCATTAAAATCTAGAATATAAAATTCAAAGATTCTATCTTTTGCATTAAATTTAAAATTAACACATCTATTTATAAAATTTTCATTTATTAAGTAACCCTTTCCTTGAGCTATTTTTAAAATTATATGTGCATTATTAATATCTAAATTTAGTCCAGAAACAAATTCCATTTTATCCCCTATTTTAACAAGCTATCAACCTTTTTTATTAATTCTTGTTGTTTTGCTAATTTAGTTAGGAATTCTTTTGATTCTTCGAAACTTACTTCTTTTACTGGTTTATAATCAGCTATTATTAATATTTGCCAACCAACATTTTCTAATTGAGAGACAAACATATCATTTATATCTTTGTTGTTTATTTTTTCTTGAATATTTTTATCTAATTTTTGTACTTCTATCCAACCTAAATTTCCATCTTTTTTATTAGAAATGAAATCTTGAGAAATAATTTTTACTTGTTTTTTAAATTCATTTAATCTTTCAGCTTTAGGAAGTTTTTCTATGATAGCAAGTATATTTTCTGCTTTTTCTTTATCCGTTGTAAAAATATTATAAAGGTTATAAGTAGGAACTGTTTTGGGTTTTTCTTTATTATATAATTCTTTTAACACCTCATTACTTATTCTTAAATTTTGCATATATTTTTGAGACCATACATTTATAGCCATTAAATTCTTTGCTGCTTTATAATCTATATCATTTTTTACATCATTAGAAATCAAACTTACTAATCTAACTGTATCTTCATACTCTTTTTTTAATTTATCTTTATTTTCTTGAGTTTGAGTGTTGTAATCCACTTTATATTTTTGAGCTACAAAAGAGCTTAATTCATTTGGTAATACATTAGCTGCAAATGTCATCATTGCTGGAACAATTAAAGAAAGTGCTATTTTTTTCATAATTATTTTACTCCTAATTTTTGAATATTAGACAAAGATATTAAATGTGCTGTTATTAAGGGCATAGCATTTTTATCATTAATATCATTTCTTTTCTTTTTACTTAAATTTTTTAATTTCTCTTCATTAACAACATATAATCCACTTATATTAAATTGTTCTTTTTTATCATTAATTATTACTGTTTTTTCTTCCAGTATTTCCCATTCATCCAATTGTTTTATAAACTCTTTAGTTGACAAAGAATCTGCATGAAACTGATTTAAAAAAGTTAATACATTTTTCAAAATATTTGTATTTTCACCCTTATCATTAAATAGTTTTCTAGTTTCATCATTTTTTTCATCATCTAAATAATCTTTATCTAAAGCTAAAAATAAATTATCTTTATTTTCTTCTTTTATAAATACAAATGGATATTTTCTTACAAAAGCTGGAATATAATGTGATTTTTCCCAATTACCTTTTTCATCTACAAAGAGATTATTATTTTCTTTATATCCTAGAATAACTGAAGTAAACCAGTTATTATCTTTGTCTTTTGCAAAAAAGATTGGATAATTTTTACAAGCCTCAAAGAATTCAGCTGCAGTAATTGGTGCACTTGTTAACTTCTGTGCATAAAAAAAATTTTTTACTTCTTTTACACTTTTATTTTTGTGGTTTATTTTATTTAATATTTCTAAGTTCTTATACATTTATTACTCTTTTAAGATTTATCATTCTTCTATTCTATTAATAATAAATTTCAAAAAAGTTTCATTTATTAAATAAAACCATATTTTACATATAAAAAAACCATCCCTTTTGAGGATGGTTTTTTTATCGCGCTTTAAAGGAGAACTTTTTTTATTAAAATTGCATTCTAAATGTTAATTGACCATTAACACCTTGGAAATCACCATCATTACTTCTTTCATAATCTGTTGATAAAGAAACGCTTGTATCTTCTGTAAATTTAGTTTTTACACCTAATCCAGCATTGTACATCATATCTGACATCTCTGCACCTTTAGTAACAAATTTATTACCTTGATCAAATTGAGCAGTAACTTCAACATCTTCATCACCAAAATATTTATTAGCTCCAAGTTTAAATTCTGGAATATAAACCACGTTATCTTCAGTTTTAATTTCTTTTGAAATTTTTACACCAAGACCTGCCGCACCTCTATTTACAGTAACATCATCTACTGATAAACTAATAGCTCCAGCACCTTCTTCTTTATAACTATCTTGTTTTATATTTGAATATTCAAGAGATGCAAAAGGAGTTAAAGTAACTTCATTTTCAAAAAGGAAATTATATCCTCCATTAATTTTTGCTGATAATTGATTTGTATCTACATCATAAGAAGCTTCTCTACCAATAGCACTTGATCTAGTTCCATCTGTATTATGTTTTGTATATGATAAAGCCCCATCAATATAAGCTTTATCAAATGTTTTTGAAGCATATAATGAAAGTTGATAACTATCTGTAGTTGAAGAATCGCCATCTCTAAAGTCATCTTGTTCTGTTTTAGTATTAGTATATCCAGCAGCTAAACCAATTATAGTATTATTTTGTAACTCTTTATCAATACCAAATACTACTCCAGCTGAAGATAAGCTATATCCATCAAATTGTCCAACTTTATCTTGAGAAGCCGTTGAACCTATAACTTTAGCCCAAACTCCTTTATCTGCAATTGCATCACCAGAAGATAAACCTCTTGTATCAGATAATCTAGAACCTACAGTATCAGTTACAAGTTTTGTTGCACTAATTGATATTTGAGCAAATGAAGTATTTACAATTGGAGCTAATTTTTGTACTTGAACAGCTAAATTTTCTTTACTATTTCCATATCCAAAACTATCTAATTCAAGTTTTTGAATAACTTCAATCATATCACCTGTTTGGCTACCATTAGCTGAAATACCTGCTAATGCAACTGCTGCATTATTTGAGAAATGTCCATTAGTATCTGATTTTTGAACATATAATTCATTAGCATTATAACTTCCATTTGAGGTTCTATCTGAATAAACAACTAAATCAGAAGTATTATTGTTGTTTAATACCTCAACAATTTTTGTATCAATAGAATAGCTATTATCTGTTACTAAATTATTCCCATTTGTTTCACTCTCATTATAATTTGATGAAATATCATTTAAAGCATGAATAAGAGTATAACTTCCATTATTAGCTAAACTTCCTACATAGTTAATATGAATTTCTTCATCACCACTCATCACAAGTGTATCTGCGCTAACTAATGCTGAACCAGAAGAGGTAGAACCGGCTTGATTTATACCAGTAATATCTCTTGTATTAACTGTAAAACTCATAGCTCCATCGTTTGTAGTAAAATCCCCATCAACTGTTACATGTGAAGTTCCAAAGTTAATAGCTGATTTCTCATCTGCTATTGTTAAGTTTCCACCAAATGTCATATCAGATGAGATATTAGCAACTGTTTGACCTCTCCACTCTTTTATTGTAGTTGCCCCAGCATAGTCATATTGACCTGTAACATCCATAAGATTAGTTGCAGTATCATTAATACTTGAAATATGTCCGATTGTTGTATCATCAGCATAAACATTATAATTAATTTTTTGAACAACATTATTTGTTGCAGTATTGAAATTAACAGCGTTTAAGCTTTTCCCAGTTGTTCCAATTTGACCATAAAGTACTGTATTTCCAAGATAATTTAAAGTACCTTCTCCATCAGTTATTGTTGTAATTATTGCTCCAGTTGTTGCTGATGTTGAACTTCTTTGTGCATATTTATTATTTGCTATTTCTATAATTCCATCTTCTGAAAGATTTAAACTATCCATAAAATAAATATTATCATTGAATCTTACAGTTTCACTATCTCTTCCTGCATTAATAGTTTTAAAGGTGTCTGTTCCTGATAAACTTCCTACATTACCATTAATAATTGAAGAACCATTAAAAGTTAACGTTGCTCCATTTGCATCAACAAAATTTATACCTGATATTCCTGTTGTTAAATTAACATTATCACCAATTTGTAATGTACCAGTATTAGTTACATTTGTTCTAAAATCAATAGTACCTACCATACCAGCTGTATTTACATTAGTTCCTGTTTGACCATTTAAAACTACTGTACCATTACCCGTATAATTAAGGTTTTTAGCATAAACCATGTTATTGAATGTAACTATTTCTGAATTTACTCCAGCTTCAATAGTTCCAATTGATGCATTACTAGCACCAACTACTCCTGTAATGCTTGATGTTCCTAAAATTTTGATTGTACCAGAATCAGCTACTTGTGTTGATATTACTTGAGTTATGCTTGTTAATGGTATAACATCCGTTTCACCAGTTGTAGTACCAGTAATATCTATATTATCTGATAATGTCAATATTCCATTATTTTTAAGATTAATAACACCTGCATAAATATCACCATTAGCTGTAACACCAGAAGAAGTATTTTGCTCACTATTTGTATTAATATTAAGTTCTTTTATACCTAGTCCAGAACTACCGATAGTAGATGAGATGATTCCATCTCCACGATAATTTACTGTTCCTGTATTTGAGTCAGTTAAAGTTGTGATAGAATTTGAAATACCTTTTCCATCCCATACATTAACTGTTGCATCATATCCAGCAAAATCAACTGAACCTGTTAATCCATTAATTAAGTTTGCAGTTGCACTACCAAGTGCTGATGTAGTATATGAACCTGTTGAAGAGGTAGTTGCAGTAGTATTAGCACTAAACACAATATTTGAACTTGTAGTACCTGTTCCATTTGTATTAAAATTTGCAACACCCGTACCAATATTTGTAGTTGTTGCAACTACATTATTAGTAAAGTTTGAGATACCACTTCCAACATTAATTGTTGTAGCCCCCACATCATGAGAGAAGTTTGTAGTACCAGTTCCTGTATTATTTACAGTAACTGCATAAACATCTGTTGGAGTTAATGATGAACCAAAATTAGAAACTGCTCCATTTGCACCTGAATCAACTTGTGCTAAACGAGTACCTGTTGTACCAACATTTCCAGTTACATTTTGTTCTTCACCTAAAAGTTTCAATACACCCATATTAACATTAGATGTAGTAACAGTTGAATATAAATCATAACCACTTCCCATTAAAAGTTCTGAATTATTTGGTGTTATATCATCATCATTATTAATCACTGTATTTTGTGCATAAATATCGCCATTAGCCGTTGTTATTGAAGAATTATATATTGATGTATCTAATCCACCTGTATTATCTCCACCAATATTCAATTTTTTAATAGCATGTCCAGTTGAACCAATGTTTCCAGTAATAATTTGAGTACCACTAACCATCGTTACAGTACCTTTATTGTTAGAAGTTGTTGTTACAACTGCTTCTCCTTCAATACCTGTTAGATTACCATTATTGATTTGTAATACACCATCATGATTATTAAATGTAACTTGATTTACTGCATCCGTACTTTCATCAATAGTAAGGTCTAATCCTCCATTAAATCCAATTAATGCTGCTGCTTGATAATTTACATGATCAACTTCTGCAGTTTGATTTGCAATAAATAAAACATTTCCTGTACCATTTGCACGTACTTCTTCAAGTGAACCTTCACTTGGCATTACATCGCCTTGAACAGTTCCTGCACCTTGGAAAATTAAAGTTCCATTTACTCCACTAGTTGTTACATTACCTGTAATAGTTTGGTTTGCACCAAGTGTAACAATTGAGTTATATCCATTATAATTTAAATTCCCACCAGTTGCATAAGCATTGTCACTTAATCCACCATTTAATAATACTGAAGCTGCTTGATTAAATGTTAAATCACTGCTAAGATTCCCATAAAATGTATAATCGTTATTGATTGTATTATTAGTTCCTGAATTAACATATGTAGTTGTAGCATATACTTGATCACCAAATGTTACGTTATATCCATTTAAATTAATTGTTCCGATAGGATCTGCACTAACACCATAATTTCCCCAACCAGTTGAGTAATAGTTAACACCTACCATACCATTAATAATATTATTCCCTTGAACATTTAATATTCCATTACCTGCAAAATGAGTATTATTATAAGTTGTATCTGTTTCATCTCCATCAGAACTTTGTTGATAGTCATTAACAGTATAAATACCAAGTAATTCCCCATAATTAGCTGTTCTTCCTGTTATATTTTTACCTGAATATAAAGTTATAGTATTATCATAAGTAGTTGTATAACTAGGAGTATCATCATTTCCATCATTATTGTATGCATTAATTGTAGTATGCACTCCTAAAGCATCAATAGATGGAGTTTGTATAGCAAAATCAACTGTAGATAAACTACCAGAAGTTCCCATATCTTGTACACTTGGAGTATTTGAACCTCCACTTGATAATACAGTAGAAGTGTCTGCTTGAGCATTAACACTTCCAAGACTTAACATCCCCCCTATCATAGCAATTGACATTGCTAAACCTATTTTTCCACCTTTTAAGATACGAAATTTAGTATCTGTAATTCTGAATGAATTCATTTTCCCTCCAAATAAATTTTTAAATTTAATTCTCACGAAAAAAAATCCCAAAAAAATCCCACTTTACAAAAATAACTGCATTTTTTACTAAATTTATTATATACTCCATTAAAATACCAATAATTTAGGAATTATTTGAATAAACTTACCTTTTCTAGTTTAATAATATGTGTGTACTCTTATGCAGCAGTTAATGACATAATTCCGAGTGATTTTGAACCCCCATTACCAAATTCGACAGTTATTAGTTTAAATTATTTAACAAAAGAACTACATACTAATAATTTATCAAATAATCAATACATAAAACAAAATACATATGCCTTACGTTACTGCTATGGATTTGATATAGATGGTAAAATTTTATCTTTGGCAGTTGCTGTTCCTTATAGTAACTTAAAAACACATGGAGATACTCTCTCTTCTTTTATTGGAGAGAAATCTTCAGGACTTAGTGATAGTATTTTTTCTTCAACTTATTGGTTTATTAATGATAGAAAGAATAAAGAATTTTTAGCTTTAACAATGACTCTCTCTACTCCAAATGGGAAATATGAAGAATCACAACTTTTAAATGCAGGTGAAGATAGGTATAAAACAACCTTTAATATTGGTTATATAACAAAGATATCTGAAAATTTTATATTTGAAATTTCTCCTGAAATTGCATTTTATGGAAATAATAAAACTGAAAATGATAAAATTGAACAAAAAAATAGTTATGCAATAAACTCAAATTTAAGGTATAAACCTAATAAAAAATACGAACTATTTAGTGGGTTCCAACATAATTTGCAAAGTGAAACTATAAAAAATAATATTGAGCAAAATAATGATTATTTTTACCAAAAATATAGTTTAGGAGGAGCATATTATACTGATAAATTTCATCAGATTATGATTAGGTTTGCACAAGAATCAGATAAAGAATATGGTTTTAAAACAGAAAAAGAGATGTTGTTAAGATACAGATTGTGGTTTTAAGTCTGAAATAAGACCAATTAAATGAGCCCATTTAAGACCATTATAAATTATTGGAGTGAATAAAATAAGAGTACAACAGTAAAAGTCAATTTAATTTAAGTATTATTATACTGAGACTCTTTTGATGTTCTTGAGCCTGCTTTTTCATATTTTGCCCAAGTTCTAGGATAAAATTTTTGTTTTTAGCATAACAGTATATTGAGGAATAATATCATTTCCATTATAATTGTAAGCTTCTTTGTTAGTAATATAGTTTTCTACCTCTTCAAAATCACGCCAAAGCTTTGGATCATCTTTGTCAAAATTCTCATAAACATTTCCATATGTTATTGAAGTATTATTAATATAAGCTTTAGCATTGTGAATTAAGTATTCTGCAATTTTACATTTATCTGCCATTATATTCCTTTTCTATAGATTAACGTTTATCTTGAGAAATATGAAGCCACGCTTTAGCTTCATATTTCTCTCCAATGATTTGTTATATATTTTGAGGTTAATTAAAACTGTGATTATAGAATCCATGTAACTTCTTACCTTTTATATTATACATTATATATAAAACACCATAAAAATCAATAAATACCATGCACAAAAAGTGTCGTATATCAAAATGCCTGAAAACACCTTAAATAAGGTATTTTTGTAGATGTTACTATAAAAAATATTGGAAATTGAAATGCTTCTTAAATAAATCTTAAGTTTATGATATGCTTTTTATATATGTTTAATGTGAACAGAAAATTGTTACAAAGATGAGTTATAAAACAAGTTCAACAACCTGTATGTTGAGGAAGAAGCTGTTCAAAATTTTATGTCCTATTTAGTGTAGCCAGACCAGTTATAGGCTATTCCATGAATTGATACAATTATAAAGTTTTTTAATCTGTTCTTCTAAGTCATCTTTATTCCTAAGAATTTTTTCTTCTTTACTATAATCCATCGCTATTCGAACTTTATTTTTGTTCTCTTTTAAAGTTAGTTTTTGATTATTATCTTTATTAAAATTATTAAGAATTAATTTATTAGGTAAATATGATTCAATAGTATATTGTTTAGTAACCCAGTAATTATCTTTTAAAGATAAAGAATTTAATTCATCAATAATTCTAAGCTTTGTTTCTCCATAAACTCCACTTTTTTCATATCTATTTAATGTAGTATCATATTTTAATTCATTATCGTTATCTATTACTATAAAAATATTTCTATTTATTTTTAACATATTAATAAATTCTTTTTCTTCATTTGAAGTAAAATGACTTAAAATACTTCCTCCATACATAGAAAAACTATAATGAATATTTTCTATAAATAGTTTTTTTTCACTTTTCTTACACCAAAGTTCAAGCCATTTTTTTATATAAATTCTATCAGAAGGTCCTTCTATCCAAATAATTCCATTAGATTGGTTCATATCACTTGCTTTTACTCCTAAACTATTTAATAAAGAATTTTGTTTATATATCAAATTTATTGTATTAGTTTTTGTTTCGAATATTGATACCTCTTTATCTTCAATTGTATTAATAAAAATAGAAGAATGTGTAGCAATAAAAAATTGTGCCTTTTTAAGTGAAAATATTTTTTCAAGAAGAACTTTTTGAAGTTTTGGATGAAGGTTAGTTTCAGGTTCTTCCAGTAAATAAATAGTGTTTATTTTTATTTCTTTTATAATAGAAAAAAAATAAATTAAAGATTTCCATCCAGAAGGAATATAATCAAACTTAATATTATTACATTGAAAAAGATCATCATTTAACATAATTGAATATTTATTTTCTTCTTTATTATATGAGACTACATTTTTTGATGCTAGCAATGCCTCTGCCATTGAATATTCTTCTCTTTTAGTACCTGAATTTAAAATACCTTCAAAATTATCAATTAGTTCATTAAATGACTTTACAATAGTTTCAGGAGTCAATTCCTCAAAGTTTTTTTCATTAATATAAACTATATTTAGGGATAAGTTTTTTTGTATAAAATTAGTTATTTCATTTTTATGTGTATCTTCTAAATCATTTTTTTTGTCAAATAGAAGTACTATATTATCTTTTAGAAACTCTTGTTGATTACTATTTACTTCAAAATACTTAATTACAACTTTATACTTATCTGTATCTGTTCCAGTATTTAAATCGTTGTAAAATCTAATATATAAACATGAATCATCTTCAAAATAGATTTTGATATAAGAATAGTCCTTGGTTGGGATTAAGTTTTCACGAACTAAATCAACTAACTTTTCAGGAGAACTTAGTCCATGAAGAGAATCAATTAAAGTAGATTTCCCTGAACCATTTTGCCCAATAAAAATATTAAGTCTTGACATATTTAATTGCTCAGTTTCTGAAATCCTTCTAATTGATTTTAACTCTATACTTTTTATTAACATACTATTCCTTTTTGGTTATTGTAATAAGTATAAATAAAATATTAAATATATTACTCAATTCGAATATTATACTTTTGCAAAAGTTAATTTCATATAATAAATTCCAAGCAATAATAAATTTAT
>JAIELU010000172.1 GCA_019752775.1 Campylobacterales bacterium
GTCAAAATTTACAGATAAATTTATTAATTCATCAAGTTTATCTAAATTGGAAATATCAAATTCTATAGAATAATGACCTTCTCCTGAAAGTTGAGAATAAATTTGTTCAAGCTTTGTTTTATTTCTTCCTTGAATAACAACTTTGGCTCCAAGTTGACTAAGTTTTATAGCAGTACTTTTTCCTACAGAACCTGTTGCACCAAGAACTAAGATTTTTTTATTTTTTAAGTTTATCATTTGCTTCTAGTACCTTTTGTCTTCCTTCATCCCATGTTGTATCTGTAGATATTATAGGTAATATATTTATCGGATTTATTTTTGCATCGGCAATACCTAAAGATAAGCCTATTCCAAAACCTGCCATTATTGCAGATATATCTTTATCTATATTACTTTCTCCATAATAGTGACAAATAAGATTTGGTATAGTTGCGGAAGAAGTATTTGCATATTCATTTAATGAAAATGGTACTTTATTTATATCCGCTTTTATTTTTTTTATAATTACATCTAGCATAGATTTATTAGCTTGATGCAATAAAACAGTATCATAATCTTCAATTGTTTTATTAAAAGATTGTAAAAATGATTTAAATAACTTTGGTACTTGAGATATACTAAAAGTAAAGATAGAAAGCCCATCCATATGTATAGAGGGATCAAAAGAAGGATTTCCAATATGAGCATATCTTAGTCCAGTAGTTGCACCTAAGGCTTTAAATCCATTTCCTATTGTTCTTAAATCAAACTTAAAACCATCTGACATTTCATCATACTCAACTATTGTAGCGCTACCACAATCACCAAAAAGTAAATCATTTAACGATACTGTAGGACTTATCCCATCTGAAGTATCACCAACAAGTAATAATATTTTTTTCATATATCCAGATTGAAGACTAGTTGCAGCCATGTGTAGTCCATAAACATATCCTGAACAACCAAGACTAACATCATAAGCCATACAATTTTCAGATAGTCCAAGCCTATATTGTAGTAAACAAGCTGTTGCTGGTGCTGGATAATCTGGTGTTTGTGATATAAAAATTAAACCATCTATGCTTTCTTTATCAATACCTTTTTTTCTAAAAATTTCTTCTGCAGCTTCATAACATAAATCAGAAGTAATAGTTCTTCTATCTTTACTATAAAATTTTTGTGATACGCCGACATCTTTAACAAATCTATCCACAACATCTTTTTCTAGATATTGATAAAAATCTTCAGCAGTTAGCTTATCATTAGGTACAGCACAAGCAACAGCTGATATTTTTACATTTTTTATATGGTCAATAGCCATATTATTTCATTGAGTTTAAAATATCATTAACCGTTTTAAACCCTTGTATCTCTGAGGGGTTAGCAACTTTATTAAATTCTTCATCCATCATTACAACATAAGAAATAGCTGCTAATGAATCCCATTCCTCTAAATCTTCTAATACTGTTTCTGGACCAAATTCATCAATTTCTAATTCAAATAATTCTGCTAAAAGTTCTATTTTTTTATCTAATTCCATCTTAAATCCTCTTGTTGCTTTATTTTGAATCATTGTATAGAAAATTAACTTAAATTTATATGCATTTTTATTATTAATTCTTGATATATAAGTTCAAAATTATTTTAAATATGCTATCTTTCAGCAAAATATTTTGGATTATTCATAAAATACAATATTATAGTTTTCAATTTAAATTTATGAAAATAGGTTAAAAGAGTTTTTAGTTTAAAGGAATTAAATGTTAAATATTGATAAAAAGTTTAATGAGGTAGTTGAAGTTTTATTTGATACACAAAATAATCAATTTGATAATATATATGAAAAAGAGAAGATTGAAAGATTTAAAAATTTATGTAAAACAAAAAAATTAGTTGTCTTTGGAACAGGATACTACTTAAAATCGATAGTAAAGTATTTTAAAATAAATTTTGGCGTTGATGTTTATGGAGCTTATGATTGGGTAGAAGAAGTAAAAACCAAAGATGGTAAATTTGCAAATATTATAGATTATCAATATTTAGATTTAGAAAAGTATTATAAATATATAGAAAAAGTGAAATTAATATCAAAAGAGGAGTTTTATGAAAATCCTAATGATATAGTGATTTTTATAAATACAGATTCTTATGCTTATCTTACCCATACTCTTTATAGAAATGGATTTAAACATATCTATTGTATGAGAAATTTGGCAAAAAATCTTCTATCTTTAAGTCTTATAGAAAAAAGACAAAATGGTTTTGATGAGTATGATTTGAATAAATTAAACCATAAATTCACCTCTTCTGAAATAGCAAATATTATATCTTTATACAATTTACTAGAAGATAAAAAATCAAAAGAAGTTTTTACTGCTATTTTAAAATTTAAATTAACTGAAGATTATTTTTATCCAATTTCAGTTAAAGATAATACTTCATTACAATATTTTGATAAAGAAGTTTTAACTCTTAGTGATGATGAAGTTTTTATTGATTGTGGTGCTTATACAGGTGATACAATAGCTTCTTTTCTAAAATCTACAAATGGAAAATTTAAACATATTTATAGTTATGAACCAGAACAAAATAGTTTTGAAATATTAAAAGATTATGTAGATGTTTTAGAACAAAAAGATAAAATTACAATAATTAATGCAGGAGTTTACTATAAGAATAAAACTTTTTATCTTCATGGAGAAGGATGGGGGGTATCCTGTACAAATGAAGTTACAAACAGAAAGACGAAAGTTGTTTCAATAGATGAAACAATAGAGCATATTCCAACTTTTATAAAAATGGATATTCAAACTTTTGAAATCCAAGCACTGTTAGGAGGAATAAATAATATTATAAAATATAAGCCGAAATTGGCAATATCAATTTATCATAAATTTGATGATTTATGGAATATTCCTCTTTTATTAAAACAGTGGATTCCTGAATATAAATTAATAATGAGGCATTATGAATGTACTCAAGAAGAGACTATTATCTATGCTATTCCAAAGTAAGAAGATTATTTTCTTCTTATTTTCTTAAATCTATTTGTAAAATTTATTTTATCTACAATATTAACTTTTGTAGGTATTTTATAATTATCTAGTTTATCTTTGCAAAATTTTCTAATCAGAACTTTTATATTTGATATATCTTCTTTTAATACAACATCACAAGTTACTATTTGTCCAGTAATTAAATTTTTCCCCCCATAAACTATACAATCTTCAATTTCTTTAATGGATAAAATAACAGATTCCACCTCACTTGGTAAAACTTTTTGCCCACCTACATTTATAATTTCTGTATTTCTACCAATAATTTTTATATAACCATCTTCTGAAGTTTCTACTAAATCTCCTGTTTTAAACCAACCATCTTTGGTAAAGCTATCCATTGATGAGTTTAAATATCCTAAAATTTGAGTTTTACTTTTTAGCCAAAGCTCATTTTCTACTATTTTATGCTCTAAATCTAAATCTTCTATTTTCATAAAAGTAGAGCTTGAAGATTTTGATTTTGTATTTGCAATTCCTGTTTCACTTGTGCCAAATGTTTGTAGAAATTTTACTTTAGGAAAACTATTTTTTAATCTCATTAATAAACTATCTAGCATAGTTTCAGTACCATAAGTAATCATTTTTAAACTACTTAAATCATATTTATTATGTGAATTACTCATTAAAATAAGATTTAAAAAAGTAGGGCTAGATGGCAAAATTCTTATTTCATAATCTTGAATTAATTTACAAATATTATCAGGATTTCTATTTTCTGGAATTATCATAGTAGAACCAATTGAAAGGATATTTAATAAAGTATTTAAGCCTCCAATATGGTCAAACATTAAAAATATAATCATATTAAGAGATTTATTTTTTTTGTCTTTATATGAATTTAATAAATTATCAAAATTATGAACCATAGCTTTTGGTTTGCCTGTACTTCCACTTGAAAATAAAATAAGTCCTGAATTATTTTTTTCTTGAAGAGTTTTTATAATTTGATGTTTCTCCTTAAAAACAGTATTTTCTATAAGATATTTTTCCTTAGAAACTCTTACTATTTTATCGCAATGGGACTCTTCAATTTTATCTTTTAGCTCATTTTCTGCTATAGATGTAATAGGGACAATAATATTTCTATTTTTATATAAAACAAAAAGTAAAGCAATAGATTCAAAAGAGTAATCACCAATTATTGCTACAACTTCATTCTTTTTAATACTTGAAAGTATCTCTACTTCTATTTTTTTAATTTGTGAAGAAAGTTGTGAATATGTATATGTTCTATTTTTGTAAATAATAGCTATTTTATTTTCAAATCTTTCAAAATTTTCAAAAATCCAGAGTTTCAATTATTTACTCCACCAAGATAGATTATTTGTCCAGTTATAAAATCACTCTTTTCATCACAAAAAAAATCAATAACATTTATTATATCTTCAAGTGTTCCAAGCCTTTTAATGGCTTGTTTGCTTATAAGGTCATCTATCTTTTTCTTTGGTATAGCTTTTATTAAATCAGTTTGTATAGGATTTGGACCTATTGCATTTACTGTAATTTTGTAAGGAGCTAACTCTTTAGAAACAGTTTGCGTAAAATTTTCAATAGCAGCTTTACTTGCAGCATAAATGGCTTCTCCTTCAAGTCTTAAAGGTTTTGCAACAGTTGTATAGTTTACTATTCTTCCTTCTTTTTGTTTCATCATTACTTTTGCAACCTCTCTTGTAAAAAGAAAAGTACCAAAAAAATTTGTAGCAAAAATATTTTTAACACTTTGAAAAGATGTTGTTATAGAGTGATTCATTGAAGCAATTCCAGCATTATTTAATAAAATATCAATTTTCCCAAACTCTTTTTTTATACTTCTAATCATATCAACAACAGCTTTTTCATCACAAACATCAAGTTCAAAATGTCTATAATTTTTATCATCAATTACACTTTTTGTTCTACCACAACCAATTACAATATAATTTTTTGATAAATAATTTATTGCTAATGATTTACCTATTCCCTTGCTCGTACCAGTTATAACTATAACTCTACTCATTTCATTCTTCTAAAAGGTTTTGAATATAATTTGTCAAACTCTCTACATCTCTAAAAGGTGAAGTTTTTTGACTCATAGCTTTTTCATCAGCTAAAACTATATTTTTTGAAAACTGATCTGAAATTTTTTCTTCAATATCTGTTATTAAATAAACTAATCCCATACTATCTAAAACACTTTTTTCTCCATATAGCATTGTTTTGTTTGTAGGATTATTAAGTTCAAGACTTTCTAAGATTTGATTATATTCTTTTAAAGACTCTATTATTATATTTTCAATTCTTTCTAAAATCATCTCATCTCCTCATTTTTAACAAAAATATAGTTTTTTGTTCTGTCCTCTTTATACCCTAAAAATGTATTTAACTTTATAGCTTCAAGATTATTATCATCTATCCAAGTTGAATAATTTTCTCCATTTTGTGGAGTAGTAGAAGCTAACATATACCCTATTAATCCTGGTCTATGATTTGGATGAACGCAAGATAATCTAAAGTAATAGTTTTTATTTTTTTTCTCATATATTGATACTCCTGCCAATTTATAATCAACAGTTACAATAAAAACTTCTTCTTTCAAAATTAACTCTTTAAGTTCATCATTGTTTGGTATATAGTCACTTAGTGGGTCAAAAGTTTCATAAATTAGCTTTAAAATCTCTTCAATATCTTCTATCTTTGCTATTTTTACCATATCAAAATTCTTGTTTTTTTTATCTGTTCTATATCTTGAATATACTTTATAGTGTTTAAATCCAATTTGTGTATAAAGATTCTCATTTATTTTGCTATTTGAAATAATTTCAAGAACAATAGGTTTTTTATATAAACCAAAGAAATCATTTAAATTATTCAAATTTTTATAATTATTTATCAAGTAATAGAATTTATAAAAATTAGTGTATTTTTTTACTATAAAAATATTATTATTCCTTACAAAAAAATTACAATTATCTAAAATAGTATTAAAATCATCATAGTTTACAAATAAATTTGTGTATTTTGGTCTACGTATAAAAATCTGAATAGCTTTCTGTCTTGCTTTTAATTTGTCTTCCAAAATAAAGCTAGGATAGTGACCAGCATATATATTTATATCACTTTTAATCGATTCAAAAAAAGGAATAGTGATTCCATCATACTCTTTTCTACTTGTTCCAACTCCTTTTGTATCTGTATCACAACATTCAAATAAAGAATCTCCACTGAATAAATAATCATCTACTACTATGCAAGAACTCCCTTTTGTATGACCTGGAGTATGAGTAAATAAAAAATTGTACCCTTCCCAAATTAAGTTATATCTATCTAAATATGTAATATCTGCAGCCCTAACTATAAATTCCTTAATGGGAGAGCTAATAGTTTTATTCATAAAATCTAATATAATATTTGAAAATTTTGATAAATTTTTTGATGAAAACTGTATATGTTCACTTGCAAATTTTTGTGCAATTACTTTTGCTTTATATCTATCTCTTAATCTATCAACTGCCATTATATGGTCAAAATGTTCATGAGTTAGAAATATATAATCCAAATTACATTCACCAATAGCAGTAACTATCTCTTCATAATCATTAGGATCAATAACTACTGCTTTATTATTAACTTTAAGGACATAACTATTTATTCCTATTTCATTTTTATTACAAACTATAAGCTTCAATATAACCCTTTATTTAAAGTAATTCCATTCTAGAACAGTACCTTTTTTTATATCTTTTTCTAATCTCATACCAATAACTTTATCTTTATCAAAAGGAGAAATCCCATATCCAGGTCTTAACATATCTAAATCTTCTTTTTTTATAATATCACCTACTTTTAAATCTTTGTTTATATGCAAAGACCTTGTAGCCCAATGTTTTTCTGGTACTTCATTTTGAGATAAAAACTTTTTTTGTGTTCCAAATGCAAGTTCTAAATTTCTAATTCCTGTAACAAGATTTTTCATATCAATAGGATCCATACTAAACCAATGATCAGGTCCTTCAAGATTTTTATCTATAGTAAAATGCTTTTCTATTATTTTTGCTCCAAAACATATAGCTCCCAAGGAAGCGGTAATCCCCAAAGAGTGATCTGAAAAGCCAATTATACACTCTGGATACATCTGTTTTAAAGTTTTTATCACATTTAAATTCATATTTTCCATCTTAGATGGATAGTTTGCAACACAGTGCAATAGACATAAATCAGCAGTTCCGCTTTTTTGTAATAGTTCAATAGCCATGTCCATATCTGAAAGTGTACATTTTCCTGTAGATAAAAATACTGGTTTTTTTGTAGCTCCAATAACTTCTAGCATATCAACATAGTTTATATCTGATGAAGCAATCTTGTATATAGGATTATCAAGTTC
Source organism: Campylobacterales bacterium (assembly GCA_019752775.1). Classification (GTDB taxonomy): domain Bacteria; phylum Campylobacterota; class Campylobacteria; order Campylobacterales; family Arcobacteraceae; genus Aliarcobacter. The sequence goes on from JAIELU010000172.1 coordinate 7,400, forward strand.
CTCCAAAAAAGAGACACCCTTTACACTAAATGGAGTAGAAAAACAGATAAGCCCTTTTGATTTTGCATAATTATATATCTCTTTGTGAAATTCCCGTTTTAATGTAACTCTATCAAACATTTCTTCTACCGTTTCAGATACTTCTTTACCTTTTTTACCATATACAACAATACCATTTTTATTGGATAAAAGTTCTTCTGTAGTATAAGTTTGGAATTTTACAGCATCAACTCCACATAAAGCTGCTGCATCTATACTTTTCTTCGCAAGTTCTAAATCTCCATTATGATTTGCTCCAACTTCTGCAACTATAAAAGTTGGGCTATCATTTGATATTAGCCTATCTTCAATTTTTATCATAGTTCATCCTCGATTGAATCAATTATTTTTTTAATATTTTCTAAAGCGCTTCCATCGATTATATCATAAGCATTTTTACAAACCTCATTTACCTTATCTAAATTTAAATTTAATAAATTTTGATAAGATTCATCGATATTTCCTAAATCTGTAATCATATTTTTCTCTCCAAAGCCTTTTACAATATATTCTAAATAATTCCATCTTACAGCACTTGCTGGAACTCCTAAGCACATGGCTTCATAAGTAGTCATTCCTCCAAGAGTTACTAATAAATCACTATTTAGTAATAGTTCTATCATATTCTTTGGGCTATCAATATATTCAATATTTTTCTTTTTTATATTTAGAATAGCCCTTTTCCTATCTTGTGACATAGCAGGACCCAGTACAATTTTATAATTAAATTTGTTGTCATCTATTTTTTCTACAAAGTATTCAGTAAATAAAGAAGGATCAGCTCCACCAAAACAGATTAAAATATTTTTTATAGAACCCTTAGATTTAAATACTTTTTCTCTATATTTTAAAATTTCACTACCCACAATATAATATTCAAAACCTCTATAAATTTTAAATCTAGTATCTAAAAATTCATAATCAAAGCCATCAGTCACAAATAAAATATCAGGTTCAAAACCAGAAGTTACTTCGTTAAAATGTAAAATCTTTTTAACTCCATTTTCTCTTAACAAAGAACTTAATTCTTTTTTTGGAGATACTAAATCGCTAATATAAATAGATGGTTTATGTTTAACAATTAACTTTAAAGACTCCTCTAGATTATTAGTTCTAAAAATATTCTTTTCTTTATATCTTTCAAAAATATCATCTTCGCACTCAAATACTCCAACAACATCTTTTTGAAGAGATAAATAATTTATAAGTTCATAACTTCTTGAAAGATTCCCAATTCCTAATTGGCTATTACCTTTTGCATGTACTATTATCATAATTATATTATACTATAATAAACATTATTGATTTAAACAATTCTAAAATAAATTAAAAATAAAGGTGAATTATGACTCAACCTCAATTGGAATTACAAAATACGCTTACAACAACTTTTTTAGCAAACTTAGCTTTTTTAAGTGAATATGATAATGAACTTTATCATAGAATTGATGAGTTATCACGTATGATAGAAAATGGAACTTATATAGAAAAATATGCATTAGAATTTATAATGGAGAATGGAGACTTTGATATATTTGATATGGTGAATAATAAATATCTTTATAATAGGGATCCTAAAAAAATAAATAATGAACTTGTTAGAAAAATGGAAAAAGATAATAAAAACTCGATTTTTAATATAGAAGAACTTTTTACTATAAAAGAAGATAATAATATATATATAGAAGATAAATTTAATTTGGAATATCTTGAAGAATTTTTAAATTTGACAAATAGTCAAATGAAAGCTTATCAAAGAATTACAAAGGATTTCTTAAATAACAATAAAAAGAGGTTAAAAAGGATAGATAAACTTATATTCTCAGGGACTCTTCTTGGGAGACATATCCCTAGAATTGCAGCTAAGTTAAATGCTAAGTTATATTTAGTTTTTGAAAGAAATTTAGAAATATTTAGGCTTTCTTTATTTTGTGTTGACTATTCAGTTCTAGCAAAGAGTGGAGTGATTTTCTCTATTATGAATGAAAAAGAGGATGAAAAGAAGAAAATAGATCTCTTTTTTAATATATATGAACAAGATAATTATTTGATAAAAGTATCAACAACAAATATAAATACAGGACAATTTATAGATCAAGTTTTACTTGATTTGATATCAAAGAAATCATCAATTTATGATTACAATAGGAAAATGTACATATATTTTAATAGAACAACAAAATATATTAGAGATAGTTATAAAATATTAAATTTTAATAAAATAAATAAAGATTTTAATTTTTTTATAAATAAACCAATCTTATATATAGCTGCTGGACCATCTTTAGATGAAAATCTGGAATGGATAAATAAAAATCAGAATAAATTCTTTATAGTGACAATTGGAGCAATTTATAAAAAGTTAATAGAAAATAATATTCGTATTGATATGATAACAAGTTTAGATGAGCAAATAGCTATTTTAGATGATTCTCAATTTGATCAAGAAAGTGTAAATCGAATTTCTTCAAATACAATTATTTTAGCTTCAACACTTACTCATGAAAAAATATTGAAAAAGTTCAATCAAGATAATCTCTTTTTATATGAGGTCTTTCATCCATTAATTCAAGGGAATATAGCTTTTAATGGACCAAGTGTAGGAGAGGTTACTCTAGATATATTAATAAAAATGAATGCAAAAGATATCTATTTATTAGGCTTAGATATGGCATTAAACCAAAATACAGGATCAACTCATTCAAACAATAGTAATTCTGGAATTGACTCTTTAAACTTATTTTCAAGTGAAGATAGAAAAACTTTTGTACTAAGAAAAAATGTTCTAAAAGTAAAAGGAAATTCTTTAAATGAAGTTTTTACAACAGCACTTTTTAATTCTAGTATAA
>JAIELU010000094.1 GCA_019752775.1 Campylobacterales bacterium
TCTAAAAAAATTTCTCCTTTTGTTTGCCACTTTTTATTATAAATTGTTATTAAATATTCTTTTACTTTTTCAATTCCTATTTCTTCAATTAAGTTATATAATCTATTTCTTTGTCTATCCAATCTAAGCCCATATTTATTAAACATTTGAATAAATGCTTTAAAAAATTCAAATACTTCTTCTTTATATAAAAAAATATTTGCATCTTGTGCTATCTGAGTATTTTTACCTCCTAAATAAACATTAAAACCAAATACATCATCTTTTTTTGCTAAAGCAAAATAAATATCACTTGCAAAAAAGGAATTAATATTTGCATAAGAACCTGAAATCCCAATAGATAGTCTTCGAGGAAGTAAACCTAAATAATCTGGATTATTTAATATATATGTTTGCATTTGTTCAATGTATGGAAACACTTCAATTATATTATATATTCCAATTTCATCAAAAATATCACTTGTAATATTCCTAATATTATCTCCAAAACTTTGATATGAACTTATATTTTGTGAATTAATTTGATTAAAAACTTCTAATATATTAGTTGAATTTAATCCATGAAGTTGTATTCCAGCACGTGCTGTTAAAATTATTTGTAGATTATACTTTTGTGCTAAGTTTGAGATTAAGAGAAGTGAATTATTTGAGATTTTACCTGCTGGGAAACGAAGTCTTAACATGAACTCTTCATCATTTAATTCATTATTGTAAATACCAAAATCTTGTAAGAATATTCTATCACTTGATGCTAATTGGTCAAAATTTAAATTTTTAATCTCTTTAAAATAATCATAGGGTTTTTGTGCAAGTTTAAGTTTTTCTCTGAAGTTGAAGCATTCCATGTCTTCTTTATTATTCATTTCAATTACAAGTAAATCTTTTTTAGCCATATAAAACCTTAAATCTTAAAATTTTATAAGATTTTATCATTAATAAAAAAAGTTTTTATAGATTTAAGTCAATAATATGAAGTATGGGAAAAAATTTAAATTTTTTCCCATACAACGCCATTTGTTGTGTCCATTACAGATATTTCAAGTTTTGCAAGTTCATCTCTAATACTATCTGCACTTACAAAATCTTTTTGTTTTTTTGCTTCATTTCTTTCATTGATTAATTGTTCTATTTTAGTTTTAGTTTTTTCATCAATTCCAAATTGGAAGTATTCAAAAGCATCATTAAATCCAATTCCTAATATATCATTGATAAATAAAATATTTGCAACTATCTCTTTTTTTAAATTTTTATCTTTTGGATTAATATCTAATTTATCATTTGCATTTCCAATCATTTCATCAATAATTGAAAAAGCTTTTGAGGTATTCATATCATCATTTAAAGCATTAAAAATTTCTTCAGAGAATTTTTTATTTAAATCAGATGATTCAACCGCATAAACTCTTTTTTTAAGTCTATATATCTTATCAAGTCTTTTTTTAGAGGCAATTAAATCTTCTTCACTAAAATTAAAATTTGCTCTATAATGAGCAGACATTAAATAAAATCTTATAACTTCTCCTGAATATGATTTTAAAACATCTTTTAGAAAAAATGAGTTCCCTAAAGATTTGCTCATCTTTTCTCCGTCAATATTTACAAAACCATTATGCATCCAATATTTTGCAAGATTTTGTCCACTTGAACATCTTGTTTGTGCAGCTTCATTTTCATGGTGAGGAAAAAGTAAATCAGCCCCACCTCCATGAATATCTATTTGAAACTCTTCATTTTTATAAGCTAAATGTTTTTCAATCATTGCACTACATTCAATATGCCAACCTGGTCGTCCAAGTCCAAAAGGAGCTTCAAAACTTACATCATTAGCTTTAGCAAACTTCCAAAGTGCAAAATCTGATGGATTTCTTTTTTCATTATTAGCTTCAACTCTTGCTTGTGAGTTTTCATCACTTACTTTATGAGATATAGAACCATAAGAGTTATCTTTTGAAGTATCAAAATATACACTATCACTTGTTTTGTATGCAATATCTTTTGAAATTAGATTTGAAATCATATCTTTCATAATTTCAAGATTTTCAGTGGCTTTTGGTTCAATTGTATTATCTAAAATATTTAAAGCTTTCATATCAGCTTTGTAAGCATTTATATAGGTAGTTGTGATTTCTTCTAAAGATTTATTTGTAGTGTTCATTTTTTTGATGATTTTATCATCAATATCTGTGAAGTTTTTTGTCATAATTACTTCATAATCATTGGCTTTTAAAACTCTATGAAGTAAATCAAATGCGATTGCACTTCTTGCGTGACCTAAGTGTGAATCATCATAAACAGTTGGACCACAAACATAAATTTTTGCTACATTAGGAATAATAGAGTTAAACTCTACTTTTTCCTTTTTTACTGAGTCGTAAATATGTAGTTTCATCTTATTTAAATAATGCTTCTAAAGATGCTGTATCTGTCGTTTTATCTTCAGCAATATTTTTCTCATTAGTTGTTGTTGAACTTGATAATGAAGCAACTTCAACTAATTCAATATCATATTTAGTAAGCATTGAAGCTAATCTAATATTCAAACCAGCTTTTCCAATTGCTTTTGATTTTTGATCGCTAGGAATCGTAACAACTGCTTTTCCTTTTTCTCCATATGTTGGAGCTTTTTCGATTTTTACACTATTTACAAGTGCTGGTGATAAAGCTCTAGCAATGAACATTTCAGGAATTGTTGAATATTCAACACAATCAATATTTTCGCCATGAAGTTGTTTTGAAACAGAACCAATTCTCACACCTTTTACTCCAACAACAGAACCAATTGGATCAATTTGTGGATCAATAGATAAAAGAGCAATTTTAGACCTAGTACCTGGAATTCTAGCACTTGCTTCAATAGTTACTTTTTTGTCTTTTAATTCAGGAACTTCAAGTGCTAAAAGATTTTCTAAAAATTTTGGAGAAGTTCTTGAAATATCAATTAATAAACCATTTATTTTATCAATATTTACACCTTTAACAACGGCTTTTACAACATCACCAATTTTAAAAGATTCACCTTTTATTCTACTTTTTCTTTGTAAAATACCTTTTACTTCACCAATTTCGATATAAGTATTTTCTTGTTTATCAATTCTTGTAACTGATCCAGAAACAGTTTGTCCTATTTTATCTTTATATTTACTAACAATATTCTCTTCAATAAACCTTTGAAGTCTATATTCAAAATTACTATGTAAAATGGTAGCTGCATTTCTTCCCATATTTTCAAATTCTAAATCGTAGTTCATAAAGTCACCGATTTCTAAATCAGGATCAATTTGTTTTGCTTCTTCTAGTGTAATAAAATTTTCATAGTTTACTGCATGACCAAATTTAGTAACAGCATTAGCAAGAAGTCTCTCATCCTCTTCACTTACTACTTCAATTTTTTGAAATAACTTAAGTTTTTTATTAGCTCTATCAATATTCGCATCAAAAATTAATGATTCATCTACCATCTTTTGGGCTGTTTTAATTAAAGCCTCTTTTAGCGCATTTTCAACATCATCAATTTTGAGACCTTTTTCATATGCAATTGAATCTAAAATATCTATTATTTTATCCATTAATAACCTTTTATTTGTTGACATTGAAATGATTGTTTTGATTTCCAATGTAGTATAGGTTATTAGTATAACTAAAATACCCTTTTATAGAAATTAAAGTAATTTTGGGATAGAATATATAATTAATTAAAAAAGAAAAAGGCTTAATAAATGGAATTATTATTTGCAAGAAATGAGTTAAATGAAAAACCAAAAAAAGTGCAATTAGATAAAATCAAAGAAGATTTAAAGAAAGATGGTCAAAAGATTTTTTATTTTGATAGAGATAATTCTCATAAAGATATGATGGCGTTAGTTGATGCTTTAGAAAAAGATGGTTCTAATGTTTATTTTAGAGAAGTTAAATATGGGTTAGCTGATGATGAGTATATGTATGAGGTTCATGCACTTTAATATTTAGATATTTAAGTAAAAAAAATATGAGTCAAAATAAAAAACTATTTATACAAACAATAGGCTGTCAAATGAATGACACAGACAGCCAACATATTCAAGCAGAACTTGAAAAACACAAAGGTTACACTACAACTCAAAATATGGAAGAAGCTGATTTGATTATCATAAATACTTGTTCTGTTAGAGAAAAACCTGTTTCTAAACTTTTTTCTGAAATAGGTCAGTTTAATAAAAAGAAAAAAAAAGGTGCAAAAATTGGTGTTTGTGGATGTACTGCATCACATTTAGGTGAAGATATTATTAAAAGAGCGCCTTATGTGGATTTTGTATTAGGTGCTAGAAATATTTCAAAAATCAAAGATGTTGTTGATGTTAAGGGTTCTGTAGAAATTTCTATTGATAATGATGAGTCTATGTATGAGTTTTCAACTGCAAAAACAAATCAATATAGAGCAAGTGTAAATATCTCAGTTGGTTGTGATAAAAAATGTACATATTGTATAGTTCCAAGCACAAGGGGAGAAGAAATTTCAATCCCACCTGAAATGATAGTAGAACAGGTACGGAAATCTGTTGTTTTGGGTGCTGTTGAAGTTACTCTTTTGGGACAAAATGTTAACTCTTATGGAAGAAATTTTTCTGATGGAAGAGCAAAATACACTTTTACAAACCTTTTAGAAGATGTTTCAAAAATTGAAGGTTTAGAAAGAATTAGATTTACATCTCCACATCCTTTACATATGGATGATGCATTTATTGAAGAATTTGCAAAAAATCCAAAAATTTCAAAATGTATTCATATGCCTTTACAAAGTGGATCAACTGAAATTTTAAGAGCTATGAAAAGAGGTTACACTAAAGAGTGGTTCTTAAATAGAGCTTCTAAATTGAGAACTCTTGTTCCAAATCTTAGAATTACAACTGATATTATTGTTGCATTTCCAGGTGAAACAAGAGAAGATTTTGAAGATAGTTTAGATGTTGTAAATCAAGTTGAATTTGATCAAATTTTCAATTTTAAATACTCTCCAAGACCAGGAACTGAAGCTTTAAATATGGCACATTTAGAAATAGATGATGAAATTGGAAGCGCAAGATTAATTGAATTAATTGAACTTCATAAAAGACATTTAGAAAAAAAAATGGATACATATATTGGTCAAACAATGAATGTTCTGATTGAATCTTTAAAACCAAATGGTGAAGTTTGTGGATTTACAGATAATCTTTTACAAGTATTTACAAAAGGAAGTGATGATCTTTTAGGTAAATTTGTAGATATAAAAATTATGGATGCTTCAAGAACTTCATTAAAAGGCGAAGTAGTTCTTTAATGAAGAATTATTTTAAATTTAATATATTACCTTATGTATTATATTTAATGATAAGATTAATATATAGTACAAATAAAAAAGTTTTTCATCATCCTAAATTAAAAGATGATGAAGCTTTTATTTTTGTTGCATGGCATGGTGATTTAGTTTGTCAGCCAATGAATTATTTTAAAAATAGACCAAATGGTGTTATAAAAACATTAATAAGTCAAAGTAAAGATGGTGAGATTATTTCTAAAATCTACTCTTTATTTGGAGGAGGCTCAATTCGAGGTTCTTCATCTAAAGGTGCTACTAAAGCATTAATTAGTACAATTAGAGAAATTAAATCAGGAGTTGATATTGCAATAACTCCTGATGGTCCAAGAGGTCCTCGGCATACTATTTCTGATGGTGTAATTGCAATTGCTCAAAAAAGTGGTGCTAGAATCATTGTCTTAAGTGCAAAACCTAAATCTTATTGGCAATTTAATTCTTGGGATAAATTTGTTTTACCAAAATTCTTTGGAAGAATTGATTTTTATATGTCTGAACCTTATGATATTAGTAATTTAAAATTTGAAGAAGCGCGAGATTTTATTAAAAATAAAATGTTATTAAATACTGTACTTTAAAAGAAATTAGATAGGAAATATATGTTTACTAAAGAGTCTTTATATATTAATGCTGTGAAATATGATACTCAATTAAAACTTGATTATAAAAAATTGAATAATGAAGAGATTATTGATGTTAATAATTCTGTTTTCTTAGTTGATAATGATTTATTACCTTTTGACATAGCTCAAAAACTAAATTCTTCACAGCATGAAATTGATAGTACATATATTTCTACATTACTATTAAATGACACAACAAAGCTTGTTCCTAAGGCAATATCTTCAAAATTAAAAGATTGTGAAATAGCAAAATTTAATAATGAATTTGATATTGCAGTTTTAAAAACAACACTATTTGAGACAAAAAATTATTTCGTAAAAACAGGAATAGATTATATTTATTCAGCTTTTCATTTAATAAATCTTCATATAGAAAAAAATATATCAAGAAGCGAAATTATTGTATTCTTATTCAATAGTAAAGCTTTTATCGTTATTTTAGATGCTGCTGGAGTTATTGTACATAATACCATTTTGGATTTGGCTTGTTTTGATACTATTAAAAAAACACACTTTTACGAAGATGATATTGATGGACAAAAGCTTTTTGATGAAATTTATTATTTAGAATTAAATGAAATTATTCATAATACTTTAAATACATTTTATGAAAAAAAGAATAATGTTTTCGTTGAAAAAGTTACATTACTTTATGTTTCAAAACAATTATCACAAGAACAAATTGAACAATTAGGTGAAGATTTACTGTTAAAAGTAGATTACCATCCAATAAATATTGATGAAGAGCTTTTTGAATTATCAAGAGATAAACATTTAAAGAAAAGTTTTATAAAACCTAGAAAAAAGAAAAAGAAAAGAAATTATACTAATTTATATATCTTTTTATTTATTTTAGTAGTTGCATTTTTAGCTTATCAAGTATATTTAAAAGTAGATTTTAATAATTTATTTAAAAGTGAAACAACTTCTTCAAAAACTTTAGATATTCAAAAAATTGAAGACATACTTGAATTACCAGATCATTTAGCTTTAAATGATCAAATAGAACAAAGAGTAAAATCAATATTTGACTCAATTCCAAATGAAGTATATTTAAATGAATTAAAAATAGAGAAAAATATTTTAGAATTAAAAGGTAATTTTTTAAATGAAGTAATTTTTGCAACGGCATTAAAACCTAATCTAAATAAATTATATAAAGATGTTATTTATTCTACAACATCAAGTGATAAAAAGGTTAATATTGATGGTGTAGTTCTTGCACGAAATGAAATTGAATTAAATAAAACTTACAAAACTTATGATAAAGAATATTTAACAGATGAGTTTATGGCTTTGGATAGAGTGACTGAACAATTAAAAATTTTAATGCCAATTGATTCAATAATCAAGTTTAACACAACAGCTAGCAATAGTACAATTACAAGATTTGTATATTCTGTAAATATTTTAGTAAAAGATCCAAAAGAATTTTTTGATATGATTGATGTATTAAATAATGAATTATATTCAATTCATATCGCCTATCCAATTAGTATGTTAAAAACAGAAGCAGGGATTGAAATCGAATTTGTTTTAGTATTTAATCAATATAATGATTCAAAAGAAGAAGTTAAAGACGAAGAAAAAGAAGAAACAAAATAAAAACTTGGAAATTACCAAGTTTTTATTTCATTATAAATTGAGTCTCTCTCAACTGGTATAAAACCAGAATTTTTTATCAAATCAACAAACTCTAACTGAGCTATACCATTTGCACTAGTAGCACCTGCTGCACTTTGAATAGATTCTTTTTCAATAGTTCCATCAACATCATTTGCCCCATATTCCTGAGCAATTAAAGCTAATTTTACTGTTGAAGTTGCCCAATATGCTTTTATATTTGGAATATTATCAAGTAAAATTCTTGCAATCGCATAAGTTTTTAAAATTTCTTGTCCAGTTAATGGCTCTTTTACTTTTAAGTAATTATTCTCAGTTTGATAAACCAAAGGAATAAAGGCATTAAAACCACCTGTAATGTCTTGTAAATCTCTTAATCTAATTATATGGTCAATTCTATGATTTCTATCTTCTACATGACCAAATAGCATTGTAGCATTACTTTTTTTACCAGCTATATGCCAAAGTCTATGAATTTCTATCCATTGTTCTGATGTAACTTTTCCCCCACATATTTTTTTTCTCACTTTTTCATCGAAAATCTCAGCACCACCACCTGGCATTGAATCAACTCCATGTTTAATCATCATATCTATGATTTCTTGATAAGATAAATTATACTCAGTACTTAAAAAGTGAATTTCAGCAGCTGTTAATGCTTTTACATGAATAGCTGGAAAGTTTTCTTTTATTTTTCTAAACACGTCCATGTACCATTGTAATCCAGTATGAGGATTATGAGCTGATACAATATGAACTTCTTTAATATCATTTTTAGAAGAGTTTTTTACTATTTCTAAAATCTCATCATGTGTCATTGTCCATTGATCTGGATTTTTTCTACTTGCACTATATGCACAGAATTGACAAACATCTTTACAAACATTTGTTGGGTTTATATGTCTATTAATATTAAAATAGGTTTTTTTACCATGTTTATCTGTTCTTATTTTATTTGCGTATGACGCAAGTGTGAATAAATCTAAATCATATAATTTAATTGCATCTTCATAATTTAATCTATCTTGTTTTTCTAATTTTTCAATAATATTCATATCTTTCCTATTTACAGTTAAAATCTTTTGTATATTGTTGGTTTCTTTCTTGATGAATAAAACCTATACAACTTTGATTTAAATCATTATCATAAAAAATAACTTTGTAAACACTACTTTTATATCTAGTTTCACTATCTTCTACTTCTAATTTATTTATAACTTTTAGTTGTTTTATATTCGTATATCCAATTGTGGCAAGAACTTCAGTTATTCTTTTTTCTTTTAAATCCTTTATTACATAAAATATTATAAAAGCAATAGCAATAAGAATACTAATAATAATGACAGTCTTTTTAGGAAGTTTTCTTACTTGATGTGTATTCATCTTAATTCTCCTTTAGTGGTTTGAACGAACACTCTTCCCCGTCATAATATTCAATTGTTCCATCTTCAATTCGATAATACCAACCATGAATTTGTAATTCACCACTTTTTACTTTTCTTTCAACTTCTGGAAATGTTAAAAGATTTTCCATTTGATGTACAATTGAAATTCTCTCTGTCGCTCTATAAAGTTTTTCTTTATCAGATTTGTCTTGAATTGCAAGAAGTGTATATTCTTTTGCTCTTTTCCCAAGTTCTAGCCATTTTTTTACATGAACTAATTCAGGAGCATTTCCAATATCTTGATATAGACTTTTACAAGCACCACAATGAGAGTGACCACAAATAATAATATGTTTAACATGTAAAATAGAAACAGCATATTCAATTACAGCAGAACTTCCGTGGTAATCATCATCAGGACTATAAGGAGGAACAAAATTTCCAACATTTCTTAAAATAAACATATCTCCAGGTTTTGTGTCAAGCATTAAGTCAGGAGTAACTCTACTATCACTACACCCAACAAAAAGAATCTCAGGTTTTTGTCCTTTTTCAACTAAATCTTTTAAATTACCCTCATATTTAGGAAAACTAGCTTCTCTAAATTTCTTATTTCCTTTTATTAAATCATTTATTAACATTTGAATCCTTTAATAAGTTGCATACTTTTGTTAAATCATCTTCATTTATATCTATTTTTGCAATTAATCTAATAATTGCATCTTTTACTGTTGGTTGCCTGATTGCACCAACTAAAAAACCATTTTGTTTTAAATTCTCTTGTATTTTTTTTACTAGTTTATTATCACCTATCAATATAGGAATAATTAAACTTTGGGATTTTAAACCCAATATATTTTTGATTATAGTTAAATTCTTTTCAATTTTTTCTTTAAGTAGTTGTTTGTTTTTAATAATAAAATCCAAAGACTCATTTGCAAGTGCAGTATCAAAAAGTGATGGAGCAGTTGAGTATATTATAGGTTTTGCTCTATTTGTTAAAAAATCTATGATTTGTTTAGAAGCTAAAATATAAGCTCCATAAGAGCCATAGGCTTTTCCTAAAGTTCCCATTTTTACATGATATTTTGTAGGTTTTATTTTATAATAATCAAATGGTAAATATTTTATTTAGCAATTATTATATAAAAATTTATCAGCATTTGAAAATTATTAATAATATGTTAAATATTTGAGATTTCTTTAAGTATTCAATTTTAATTTTCATATTTATAATAATATGTAGAATTTATTTATTTATATTTTATTTTTCTCTGATTTCATTCAATTTTTTAAATTTGAAAAACTATA
>JAIELU010000176.1 GCA_019752775.1 Campylobacterales bacterium
ATCTCTTGGTTTGAAAAGAAGTTTTATAAAGACTCAATATTTAGAGGTTTTCTTTTAACTATTTCTTTACTTTTTGTAGTTTATATTCTTGTGTCTATTTTTGCCTTGATTGATAATATTTTTATTCAAGGATTATTGGCTTCTTTTACTCTGTCATCAAAAATGCTTTATGATGCTGTAAAAGATGTAATATCAAATGATAATATAGAAGATAAAAGATATAAAATCTCTATGTTAGTTAGTCGTGATACTTCTACTCTTTCAGATAGTGATGTAAACAAAGCTAGTATTGAAACCTATGCAGAGAACTTAAGTGATGGAGTAATTGCTCCCCTTTTTTATCTTTTGTGTTTTGGGCTTGTTGGAGCTTATTTGTATAAAGCAATAAACACTCTTGATTCTATGGTTGGATATAGAAATGATAAGTATGAGAAGTTTGGAAAGTTTTCTGCCAGACTTGATGATGTGGCGAATTATATTCCCTCTCGAATTACAGCTTTAATAATTGCACTTTTATTTTTTTCTAAAAAGGCATTTTTACAGTTTTATAAATATGGAAAAAAACATGAAAGTTTTAATGCAGGACTTCCCATATCAGCTTTTGCATTGGCTTTAAATGTTAAACTTGGCGGTCCTACTTCATATTTTGGAAAAATAAAAAATAAACCTTTTTTTGGAGATGGAAAAGAAAATATCGAAAATAGTGATGTTTTAAAAGCTGTAAGTTTTAAATACGCCTTAGATATTTTTATAATAATTGTATTAATTTTAGGAGTTTTATGATGACTTATGAAGAGTGGTTTATCCAACAGGGTAATCTTCATGCAAATGTAATGAAAAAATTAACTGACAAATCAGTTGATGAGGTAATAGAATATTTTAAATTTGATAATATGGTAAAAAATGAGCCAGATTTTTGCCCATTATATAAAGACAATAAAAAATGCCATGATATGGAAGATTTAAACTGTTATTTATGTGCTTGTCCAAATTTTAGATTTAAAATGGAAGGATTTGAAAAAACAGATGAGGGAAAAACTCTTTTTTCAGTTTGTAATATCAAATCACGTGATGGAAGCCAATATATAGGTGAAGATTATATTCATCAAAATTGTTCAGGCTGTATAGTGCCTCACAGGGCTAAATATATTAAGAAGAATTTTAATAGAAATTGGTTTGAAGTTATGAAAGATGTAAGATAATTAGATAGAAATTACTTCATCATATTTATGATAAAGTAGTTTCTTCCACCCTCATATTTATATTCAAGTTTAAATCCATGTAAATTTACTATAGTTTTTACTATATAAAGTCCCAATCCAAAACCATCACTTCTTTTTTCTTCTTGCGAAAAAGCTTCTGTATAGTATGAAAGTTCATGTTTTAGTTGTTCTCCTAAAGAGATTATTTCAATTTTTTCTTTTGAAGCTTCAACTATAGCTTTTTTATTTGGAGAAAATTTTATTGCATTATCTATTAGATTTTTTAGAGCAATTGGCATCATAGAATTATCAACTTTGAAATCAAAATCTTCTATATTTGCTGTGATATTATTAGAATTTATCATCATAATTTCTAAAGTTCTATTATAAATATTTAAAAAAGTATTTTCTTCTTTATAAATCATACTATTTTTAGAGGTGAGTTTTTCAACAGTTGCTAACTCTTTTATAATATCATCCATTCTTTTGAAAGCTCTTTGAAGGTTTAATCTAGTTTTTTCATCTTCTAGTGTTTCTGCAATAAACATAGCTTTTGTAATGGGAGTTTTTAGTTCATGCATCATATTTCGCATAAATAAATCTTTTGATTTTGATTGATTATTTATGATATTTATAGCTTCATTAAAACTTCTTGCGATTGTTCCTACTTCATCTTGACTTGTGTAGTTTAACTTTATATCTTTATTTCCATTTGAAAACTCAATTAATTGTTTATTTAAAAGTTTTAGAGGTTTTAGTTTTCTTTTTAAAATCTCATATAAAATTAAAAAAGTCAAAATAGAAACAATGAATCCAGCAATTATAAAAGCAATACTATAATTGTGACCATCTGAATCTTTTAACATAATGTTATAACCATATTGTTGTACATAAATATAATAATTGCCATCATATTTATAAACACGATATGTTCCTAAATAGTTTTGAGTTATTGTTAATTCTTGAGCATTCTTTATAATCTCTAATCTTTTTTCTCGCTCTTCAACAGGTTTAACTTTGAATTTTCTAAAAATAGTCAATAACGATTCTGCTGTTGGTTGATTTTGAAAAGAGCTTAAAAAGTTTTCTGCTATCAATTCATATCTATTTTGTAAAGATATTTCATGTCTTTGTTGGTCATAGTTTATAAACATTGCAAATGTTATAAAAATAGAGATAAAAGCTAATGAAAATATTATATTTACAAAAGTAGAAATAGAAATATTTTTTATCATATTAACTGATACCCAATACCTCTTACTGATTTTATAGGCATAATAGATTCATCTATTTTTGCTAATTTTGTTCTAATTCTTGAAATTATTACATCAATATTTTTTAAAGATGAATCATCTTCAATATTATCGCTTGCATAAATAAAATCTTCTCTTGCAACAACTCCATGATTTCTTTGAACTAATAGTTTTAAAATATCATATTCTGCAAGTGTTAAAGTTAAAGCAGTGTTTTGAAATAATATTTGCATATCATCTTCTCGTACCTCAAAAAGTGAGTTTTGCTCAGGTTTTTTAGGTTCATTATTTGTGTCAACTCTTTTAAGAATTGTTTTGATTCTAGCTTGAAGTTCTCTTGGATTGTAAGGTTTTGGAAGGTAATCATCAGCACCTCTCTCAAGTCCCATAACTTTGTCCAAAATATCATCCCTTGCAGAACTAATAATAATTGGAATATCAGATTTTTCTCTTATTTTTGGAATCAATTCTAATCCATCAATTTCAGGAAGAGTTAAATCTAATATAATAAGTTGATAATCTTTATGTACACTAAGCATTGATAGTCCATTATATGGACTATCAGTGTTTGTAACTTCAATGTCAAACGATTTTAAATAATCGGTGATGATTTGAGCTAATTCAATATCATCTTCTATCATAAGTACTTTAATAATGGGTTATCCTTTTTATTGAATGATGAATAATATAGTTTGACCATATCTATTTACATATACTCTTTTAAATTTAGTAGCATATTTTTTTAGTACGGTTTCAATATTTGCAAAGTTCTTTATCTCTAAATCTTCAATTTGAACAATAATATCTCCAGCTTGAAAACCAGCTTTTTCAGCTTTTGATTTTAGTTCAACATCTGAAATTAATATTCCAGCAACATCAGTTGGTAATCTAAATTGCTTTTGAGTTTCATTGTCTATAACACTTAACTTTAATCCACCAAGAAAAATATTGTTATTTACTTGAGAAGCAGTTGCAGGTGTTTCCAATACTGTCGTTCTATCAGCTAAAATAATAGTTAATTCAATATCTTTCCCATCTCTTTCAACTTGAATTTTTACTTTTTCATCAGGTTTGAAAGATGCAATTGTATTTTGTAAAGAAGTTTTATCTTTAGCTAATTTACCATTTATTGCATAAATTAAGTCGCCTCTTTTTAATCCACCTTTTGCAGCTGGAGTTTCTGCTGAAATATCTAAAACTAAAGCACCTTCTTTTCTTTTATAGACTTTTGAAGATTCATTATCTAAATCAGCAATTGCAACACCTAAATATCCTCTTGTAACTTTTCCATCAGCAACTAATTTTCCAACTACATCTTTAACCATGGCAACGGGAATTGCAAAACCAATTCCATTATTTCCCCCACCTTTTGAAATAATTGCAGTATTTATACCAATTAAAGCACCACGACTATCAACCAATGCGCCACCTGAATTTCCAGGATTTATAGAAGCATCAGTTTGAATATAGTTTTCATATCTATTTATTCCAACTTTATTTTTATTTAATGCAGAAATAATTCCTTGAGTCACTGTACTTCCTATACCAAAAGGATTTCCAATAGCAAAAATTAAATCTCCAACCAATAATGAGTTAGAATCTGCAAGTTTTATAGGTCTTAATGTAATATTTGCCTCTATTTTAATAACAGCAATATCACTATCAGCATCACGACCTACAAGTTTTGCATTATATTCTGTTGTTTCATCACCTATTGTTACTGTAATTTCTTCAGCATTTTCAATAACATGATTATTTGTAACTATATATCCATCTTTTGAAATGATTACACCAGAACCCAACGATCTTTGAATTCTATTTTGTTTAAATTGATTCCCAAATTGGTCTCCAAAAAATCTTTTGAAAAAAGGATCATTAAACATTTGTAAAGGAAGATTTTCAATTCCCTCATTTACATGTTTTTTTGCAGAAATATTTACAATAGATTGAACAGAATCTTTAACGCTGTTATTAAAAGATAAAATTTCATTTGCAGAGTTTGGAGAAACTCTTGTAGGATTTGAATCCACTACTTCGAAATCAATTGTTTTTGAAAATAATTGTGTAGCTATTAATGTAGAAATTAGTAGAAGTTTTTTCTTCACTTTGTTATCCTCTTTTTAATTTTATAGTGACATTATGAAGTATAAGTGTAAACTATTTTCCAATCAAAGGTTAATGTTTAGTTAATATCTAACTAAGGAAAAACCTTAGTTAGATTTATTATAAATCAGTTTTTAATACAGCTCCGCTACTTGCATTTGTAACTAACGCTCTGTATTGTCCCAACCATGAAGAGTTAAGAGGTTTTTTAAGAGGAACAAAGTCATCTCTTCTTTTAGCAATTTCTTCAAATGTAAGATTTACACTTAAAATATATTGGTCAACATCAATATGAATTTCATCCCCATCTTTTAATAATCCAATCATTCCACCTTCAGCTGCTTCTGGACTAACATGACCAATTGAAGCTCCTCTTGTTGCTCCACTGAATCTTCCATCAGTAATAAGTGCAACACTATCTCCAAGTCCCATTCCCATGATTAAAGAAGTAGGGGCTAACATTTCTTGCATTCCTGGACCACCTTTTGGACCCTCGTATCTGATAACTACAACATCACCAGCTTTTACTTTACCACTTACGATTCCTTTGATACATTCAGCTTGACCATCAAAACAAACAGCTTTTCCAGTCATTACTCTTGAACCTGTAATTCCAGCAGTTTTAATAACAGCACCTTGTTCTGCCAAGTTACCGTATAAAATCGCTAATCCACCAACTTGTGAATATGGATTATCAATAGTATGAATAATATTTGTATCTTTGATATATGAATCTTTGATTTTTTCTAAAACTGTTTCACCAGTAATTGTAAGGTTGTCTAGTAAAATATCATCACCTCTTTTACTCATTTCTTTCATAACAGCGTTTACACCACCAGCTTTATTAATATCTTCCATGTGAACAGTAGTTAAAGATGGAGAAATTTTTGCAATATGAGAAACTCTTTTAGAGATTTTATTAATATCTTCAAGATTAAAATTAACTTTTGCTTCTTTTGCAATTGCTAACATGTGTAAAACAGTATTTGAGCTTCCACCCATTGCCATATCAACAGCAAAAGCATTTCTAACTGCTTTTTCATTTAAAATGTTTGTTAATTTATATTTTTCTCTTGATTTTGCATCTAAAGCAATTTCACAAATTCTTCTAGCAGCTTGTCTATATAAAACTTCTCGCTCAGGTGTTAGTGCTAAAATAGTTCCATTTCCAGGAAGTGCAATTCCCATAGCTTCCATAAGTGTATTCATAGAGTTAGCTGTGAACATTCCAGAACATGAACCACCACTTGGACATGCGTTACACTCAATATCTTTTAACTCTTCATCACTCATTTCTCCAGCTTCATGTTTTCCAACAGCTTCAAACGCAGTTGCTAAATCTATTGGAGTTCCATCTTGTGCATAACCTTTTTCCATTGGTCCACCTGAAACAAAAATAGTTGGAACATTTACTCTTAAAGCTCCCATTATCATACCAGGAACAATTTTATCACAGTTAGGAATTGCAATCATTGCATCAAGTTTATGTGCATTCATTACAGTTTCAATAGAGTTTGCAATTAATTCTCTTGAAGGTAATGAAAATAACATCCCATCATGACCCATAGCAATCCCATCATCAACACCAATAGTATTAAACTCAAATGGAACACAACCATTTGCTCTAATTTCTTCTTTTATAATAGCAGATACTTTATCTAAGAAAAAGTGTCCAGGAATTAATTCAATAAAAGAGTTTGCAACTCCAATAAATGGTTTGTCAAAATCTTCATCTTTAAGTCCAGTTGCTCTTAATAATGACCGGTGAGGAGTTCTATCAAACCCTTTTTTTACTTCATCACTTCTCAATTTTTATCCTTTAAATATGCATAAATTATATAGCTAGATTATACATTTTTTGCAGTTCAATTTTAATTAAATGTATTAATTAATTAAAATTTTAGAATTTCACAAAAAATATCTTGACAAATAAATAAAAAGCTATTATAATTCCAGTCCAATTTAAGTACAACGTGCTTTAAATTGACTTACCAAGTGTGCGAGTGTGGCGGAATAGGTAGACGCGCGGGACTTAAAATCCCGTTCCGGTTTCGGAGTGTGAGTTCGATTCTCACCATTCGCACCATATAATAGTAGAGGATTGCCAGAGTTGGTCTAATGGACCGGTTTTGAAAACCGGCGAGGTGAAAGCCTCCGAGGGTTCGAATCCCTTGTCCTCTGCCACTATTATAATAAATCATCTAACTTTTTCAATTTTAAATGATTTAAAACATACTATACATTTCTGTTGGAGGTATAGCAAAGCTGGTAATGCCTCGGATTGCAAATCCGACATGCGTTGGTTCGAGTCCGACTACCTCCTCCACTTTTCAATCTCAATCAATTTAAAATCATCCAAATGAATCATACTCAGAGTTAGTTATTACAAGTTTAATTTAAATATTACTGTAAAAAGATATAAAGTTTTGAATAGGTAAGAGAATAAGGATATTTTCCTTATTCTTTTATGTAGTTATATTTTATCGTTAGCTTGTTTATTTTCTCTAACAGAATGAATAAATGCAATAGCAATTGGAATAATTGCAAAAGCGATTATTAAACCATGTGGTAAATGCATAAAGATTTGAACAATCATACTTATCGCTAAAAATCCAACTGACCACATTGCTCCATGTTCTAAATATCTATATTCTGCAACCATTCCTCTATCAACCATTAAGATTGTAAGATTTCTAACTGCAAATGCACCAGCTCCTAAACCTAACATGATAATAACGATATTTTGACTAACTGCAAAAGCTCCTAAAACACCATCAAAAGAGAAAGACATATCAATAAGTTCTAAATAAACAAAAGATGCGAATCCACCTTTTGCTGCTTTAGAGTTAGCAACATGTTCTATTTTTTCTTTTTCAGTTTCCATACTATTTGTTTCATGTTTTGTTCCATCATCTTCTAAAATACCTCTTAAAAATTCAATACAAAGATATAATAAAATACCGTAAATCATAGGTAAGATTATTTCACTTTTATCAATTTTTTTTACAACATCTACTATCATTATTTCAGAAGGAGCGTAAAATCCAATTATTGCAACAATAAATATTGCAATTAACATTTTTAAATTTCCAATATTTGACCATCTTGAAGCATAATTTTCAATTATAGCAATCCAATGAACATCTTTGTTTTCATTAAATAAAAATGATAAAAATATCATTAACAAGAATACTCCACCAAAAGCCATAACTATATGATGTGAAGCTGTGATAATTTTTTCATATTCTGCTGGATTATTAATGGCTAGGGTAAATGATTCTACAAAACTTAATTCTGTTGTTGCAAAAACTATTAAAATTGGAAAAACTAACCTTACTCCAAATACTGCAATTAACATCCCCCATGTAAGAAATCTTCTTCTCCAAATAGGAGGCATATTTACTAAAATTAATGCATTTATAACAGCATTATCAAAAGATAAACTTAATTCTAATATTGTAAGAGTTGTACCTTGAACTACACCTAATATTCCCATATAAAATAGTTCAATAACTACTGATACAGCAAAAAATAAAAAGAAAGTGTTAAAATAACTTAATGTTGATTTTTGTTTAATTTGTTCGACCATAAATTTATCCTAAATTTGTTAAATAAGCCGGAATCTTAGCAGTAGTAAACTAAATATATGGTTTCAACACAATTTATATACAATTATTTCGGTATTATTCCATATTGTTTTTTTGGAAACAAAAATTAATTATATTTAAAAGGACGCAATCCATGAAAAGAATTTTATTAGGAACAGCAGTAGCATTAGTTTTATTAACAGGATGTAATGAAGACAAAAAAACGGCTCCAGTACAAAAAACTGAAGTTGCTCCAGTAGCTCAAGCAGTAGCTGAAGTTAAAAAAGAAGCAGAAGCTGCAACTCAAGCAGTTGAAGAAGTAAAAAAAGAAGCAGAAGCATCAGCTACTCAAGTTGTTGAAGATGTTAAAAAAGAAGTAGAAGAAGCAGCTCCAGTAGCTGAAGAGAAAAAAGAAGAAACTAAATAATTCTATTATTCCGTGTTAATCTATAAAATTAACACGGAACTTTTATAAAAAAACTCCATTTAGAAAATAATATCTAAGCAAATAAAATGAACACAAAAATACAAAAATTGAATTAAAAAAAATCGAGTATTTAAAACTATAATTTAAATCTTTATTTGTTAATTTAGGCACAACAAAACTTACAATCGCAAAAAAAGTTCCTAAGAACAAAGTTGACCAAATAAAATATCCTATAAAATAATACTCTTTTTGAAGCATACAAAATGGACATTGATGGGTTGGAAGTTGATAAATATATGTTGAAAAGAAATAAGTAACTGCATAATATGCAATATATAAAAAGAATAAATTTACCAAAAAATTTATAAGTTGTACTTTTTGAATATTTGTAAAAATTGTTAATAAATAAATCAGATAAAATAAACCAATAAGCATTGAAATAGATAAATCAAAAGGTATTTTATTTCCTGTTGAATTAACTCCAAAAATCACTGAACAACACATTACCGGCTCTTTTGTCGAAATATTCGAAAGATACAATATATCAAGGGTTGTTTCAATTAAAATTAATGCAAAAATAAAAATAAAAAAAGCAAATTTTCTTTTTGTATATGGATAGATTTTTTCTTTTAAATCCAAACTATTAATTATTAGCCAAACTCCAATACAAAACAATATGATTAGTTTTAAGGCTAATAATATTTCTCCATAATTATTTGCTTTTATAACACCTGCTGCACACATAGCTCCTGGAATTATATGTGATAAATTATCTAAACTATAAGCAAAATATGGGAATAGAAATATTTTTACTATGAGCGTAAAAAATATAATAAGTATTACTAAATATGAGGTTTTTTCAAGCTTATATTGTTTTGATGTTGTTTTTTCATAATCCCAATTTTTAATTATAAAAGTAGAAAAATAAAAAGCTATAAAAAGAAGAATAAATAAAATGATTTGAGTAAATAAATAGATAATAATCTCATTTGATAAAAATATTTCACTCACAAATTATTCCATTTTTGATATTTATTACATCATCTACAAAATTAAGATTATCAAATATTGGGTCGTGGGTTGCCACAATTATCGTTTTATTTAGATTTTTTAATATTTTTAAAGTTTCGATAAAAATAATAGAGTTCGCATAATCTAAATTTGCAGTTGGTTCATCGCAAAGAATGATTTTTGGATTATTAACAATAGCTCTAGCAATGGCACATCTTTGTTTTTCTCCACCTGAAAGATTATAAACTAATTCATCTTTTTTATGAGAAATATTTGCTAATTCTAAAGCTTTTAAAACCATTTCATCTATTTGTTTTTGATTAAATCCAACTGGAATTAAAGCAATGGCAACATTGTCTTTCACACTTAAAGTATCAAATAAATTATAAGATTGAAAAATAAAACCTAATTCTTTTGCTCTAAATCTTGAAGCATGTAAATCTGGAAGTTTTGCAATATTTTCATTTTCTACTTCTATACTTCCATTTGTTGGTTTTAATAAAGTTCCAATTATAGATAAAAGCGTAGATTTTCCACTTCCACTTATTCCTTTTAAAATAACACAAGATGAGTTTTTGATTTCTAAATTGATATTTTTTAAAGCATGA
>JAIELU010000195.1 GCA_019752775.1 Campylobacterales bacterium
ATTTGCATTTAATAAACTTAAATCAGCTACAGCATATTCACATAACATAAGTCTTTCATACATAGCTTTATGGATTATACCACCTGTTTGTTCTTCATCTGCACGAATTGGATCTAAACCTGATTCTACTATTGATGGATTTATAAAATCATTATAAATCTTATCAAAATCTATAATATTTCCATTTTCATCTTTTTTTTTGCCAAATGGCATTAAAATAAAACATAGTGGTCTCATGATTTCCCCTAAAAAACTGTACATCTGATATAATCTATATTTACTAAGTTACTAGTGTCTCTTTTATTATGAATTTTTATTACTGTGTTTTCAAATTCAATATCTTTTAAATCAACATACTCCAATTCTACTTCAAAGAATTTACAATTAATAAATTTACATTTGGTAAATTTAGCATTTTTAATAGAACAATTTGAGAAATCTACTCCATTAAAAATTATATTGTTAAAATTGATTTTATTTAATAATTTACCTTCAATAAACCTATTTCTTAAACTATAAGTATTTATATTTAAGGAATTCTCTAATTTTATTTGAATTTCTTGTTTATTAAAAATTAAATAAATTTCAAAAACAAATATTGATTCTTTTTGAGCTAATTGATTAAAAATAACTCTTACTTTATTTAAGTCATCTTTTTTTAGAAGCATTACTAAAAAACAGAGAGTTTCTGATGAAGGTATACTAATATTAAATTTCTCAAATTCTTTATTTCTAAAAGCTTCATACAAATACCATGCAAGAAAAAATTCTTGTAAAGAAGTATGAGCAAAACGAAATATATCACCACTTGGTCTAACCATAAAGGTTGCTCCTCGTAGATCTGATTTTAATTTTTCCATATTTTCATGTTGATATTGTAAATATATATCTGGTTTAGATAAAAGCCATTTATTAAACCAATCATCCAAATCTGGATATATCAATTCTCTAATTTCTTGATTCCACATGTATGCTGATAAATCTCTCATTATTCGAGGTTTATGAATTTTAGATAAAGTATGTTTACCATTATCTCTTTCTAATGATTCTTCTATAATATTTAAATAGATATCAGAAGAATTAACTTCTTTGCCTTCTTGAATTAAAGTATTTAATTTTCTTATTTGAGATGATAGAAGTTTAAGAGAATATGGCCGTTGACTGATTTCTTCTAAATTATGAATTTTAGTAACCACATCCTTAAATATATTAAATTTAATATTGTTATTTAAACAATATTCTTTAATTTGATTCCATGTAAATGGAAGTAATTCTAAACTCATAAAGTCTTTTTTATTAATACCTTCTCTATCATGTCCACGAAACATAGAAAACTGTTCTTGAATATTTCTAAAATAATGAGTTCTACATGAAAATAATATTTTATTATTTCTATTTATTAATGATACTTCTTTCAACTCTTTAATAAACGAATTAACTCTTCTATCTTCTTTAAAGTGTACTGTGACTTCATCCAATCCATCAAAAATAACAAATGCTTTTCCAGATTTAATAATATCAAATATTGCAGCAACACTCATTTCATCATTCATTGTATGAAGCGATTTCTTAACTATTGTTTCAATAATTTTTTTCCAATCAAAATCTGCATCTATTAATTTACTCACAGCGAAATGTCTAAGATCTAGATAAATAGGTTTTAAATAACTATTTTCTTTTAAATCCAAGGCTATTTTCATACAACTCCATGTTTTACCCATTCCATAATCACCTAAAAGTGCAAAATAACGACTAGTGTTTTTTTCATTAGATAAGCTTTTTAAATCTTTTTCTAAGCTTTTTATTTCTTCTTCTATAGTAATTTTCTGATTATCTATTATATTTTTTTTACTTTTAGAAATTGCTTCTCTATTTTTTAAACGATTTTTTAATTCTATAAGTTGTTTTTCGATTTTTTTTATTCTTTGTTCATTTTCACATACTAAAATTTGACTCCATTCTTTAATTTCTTTAACTACATCTACATCATCTATTGCCTTAGTACTAACAAAGTTTTTTGTGACCTCAAAAATTTCATCTTCATCACAGAGCTTTTCAATTAAATTGTTATGATTTAAATCTCTTTTTTTTAATACTTGAAAAATCTCACAAATTAAATTCTCAATGAAATGATCTCTGTTTAAAGACTCCATATATCCTTGATCATTATTTGTAAATATTGTAGATTCAGTTATATAATTCAATTTATTAATACAATTCTTACTTGAAATACAAATAGGGATTGAAAGTTTACTTTTTGAAATACTACTATCTTTCATTTTTATATAATGAGGTAATTCATTTTCTTTAATAAAATCACTTTCAAAATTTTCACTTACCATAAGTAAACCAATATCAAACTCATCTATTGCATTCCGAATTTCACCTTTAAATAAATCACCGCTAATTAATTCATTATTATCTCTCCAAAATTCAAAAGGATATGGACTATTCTCTAATTTATTAATAATATCGATTACATAATCTTTATCTTTATGAGAATAAGATACAAATAACTTTATTTTTTTATTACTTTTAGCATAAGTAGTAACATATTCCGTATTATTAAATGAATTAGTAGCATCTATTTGAGATTGTTTATATAGTGTTTCTTCATTTTCTATAATTAAGAATTTATCTTTATAGATTTCATTTACAATAATTTTAAAATCTACGTTCTGTTCATTTGCAAATTTATTTATTTTGTTTGTAAAAGACTCAAATACATCTCCGATAATGTCTTCAAGTGAATTTATCGAGTAATCATCTTCTTCTACTTGTGAAGCTAAAAGTATTAATTTTTGTTTGATAGAACCTTTGGCTTTACCTTTTAATATATTTAAAATTTCAAATTCCATTTTATTCCTTTTCTTATAAAGTTATTTATTTTATCCACAAATTAAACCATATCCTTCATATCACTTTCAACTTCATAATGTAGTTTCCACTTTGTTAAAGTATCACAACTATATTCTGGAAGTTTTTTTTTAACTAAACTTACGCCTTTTTTAACAATTTCATTTTCTTCATATCTTTCAATTTCACCATTTTGTCTTAAAATATATATTTGTGATTTTTTAGAGTATTTATCTTTATAGCTTGAATTTTTTTTTCTTTCTGAAATATTTATTTTTATCTCAATTATCATATCCATATTTACACTTTGAAGATAATTTTTTATAAACTCTTTATTTACTTTTATTCTATAACCAGAAGATGTTGTATGGTAATCATATTCTCCTCTTTCTTCGTCTGCCCAATTTTCTATCATTATATCTTTTTCAGAAATTTTATTTTTCATAATTTCTTGTGATGGAAGGACTTTATATGTACTTTGTCTATGAGAATATAAATCTTTGTCATTTTCTCTTCTTTCTTGAGAAACTTCTCTCAACCAACCTTTAAGTTGATATTTACCATGATTTATCTCAAAATCTTTTTCATTGAAAAAAGGTAATTTAAAATCATAAGGATCTGTATTTTGTAAAGCATTTTGTAGTGATTTAACTGTAAAAGAAGAGACCAATGCACTATTTATTACAATAGTTTCTGAGTAATCTGATGAATTTACATCATAATTTGAACACAATATAAAATTTTCTTTATTTACACCTAGTAATTCATCAAATCTATTCTCCTCATACTTTTTATTAAACTTACCAAATAAAAAATCTTCAGTAGGTTTAATACCTCTTTCTTCAGAAAACCAATTTTCATAATCATTGAAATATCTATCTATAAATTCTTGATATTCACAAAAGTCTCCATCGCTATAATGAGAAACATTTACAGGTATATCTTTTAAATACTCTCCCATAACTAAAAACATAACATGATATTCTATATGTCTAATTGGCTCTTCTATTACTGGTAAACTTCCATGCCTATGGTTCTTTAAAGAATAGCTTTCATCTCTATCCCAACTATCAATTCGATCCAAATCCCTTCGATTGCTTATTCCCCACTTATCTACCACCCAATTTTCTGCTTTTTCTAAAATATCAGACATATTAAGACTAAATACTCTGCAAATATCTTCATACCAATAAGGTATTGTATCCATAGAATCAAAATCAAAACGTTTTGTTTTTTTACCTCTATGTCCAATACTATACTTCTTTTTTTCATCAATATAACAACTTTTAGGTTCATTTAAAAGCTTAACTTTTTGAAATATTTCAACTGAGACTGTATATGGAAATGCTTTTTCAATATTTTCTATAATTCTTTTTGCAATATGTCTTATAATTATATGAGGGAACTCTTCATCAAGTGAAATATCTATAAATATTTGAATATATGCCTTTAAACTTTTAGGTATTTCAAAAGATAATCTAAAAAATAGAATCATCATTGATTCTTTAGAAGCTATTGGATAAAAAGTCATATTATCATGAAAAGGAAAAGCTTCTGTATTTTTAAGTTGTTCTAAAAAGTTAGAAATAATAGATTCATCATTTATAATTAATTCTTTACAAGTATGTAGCGTTTTCCATCTCATTCTTTTATCAGGATGTCCCAATAATTTATATAAATAGCTATATAGACTTTCTTTACTCTCTAGTACAATATTATCAATTTTAATTCGTTTTTCATATCTTAAAATTAAATCATACAAAACTTCTTTTGAGTTTTCTCCTGAAATTAAATATTTAATATATCCAAATAACTTTTCATAATTTTCTAAATAATTTAATTTATTTATATTTTTAATACTTTGATTAACTATTATCAATGCAAGTTCTTTTTCTGATATTATTTTTGAAAAACTATTAAAACATTTTTGACATTTATAAGAAGATAGAAATATAATAAAATAGTCACTAACAAATTTTTCTATTAAAGTCTTACTTAGTTTTTTAATTCTTAAATCATTTTTCCATTTTAAAAGAGATAAAATTAAAGCTTGAGCATATGAATCAATGTAATAACTATTTGAATCAGGTGTAGATAAAATATTTAATATTTCTTCTTTTTTATCATAAGAAACTTTATTTATAAACTCTTCAAATGTATTTTCAATATTCATATAATTTAACTTTATAAATTCTGGTAATGCCTTTATAATATCCTCATCATATGAACTTAAAAATTCATCTAGATTTATTTGCTTTTTACTAGATGTAAATATAGAGTTACTGTTGTTTGATTCAAATTGTTTATAAAATTCACAAAATTCTTTTACTTTAACTGTTATTTTATGAGAGTTAAAAATCTCTTTTTCTAACCACTCTAATAGCTCTTTTAAACAATTATTTTGTTCTTCATCATTTAAATTTTTTCTTATAAAATTATACGATATTTCTAAAGTTTGATTTAATAAAACTTTATTACTTTTAACTTTTTTAAGGATTAATAAAAATATATTAATTATCCTACCATTTTTTATAAAATATCGCATAGATAAAATATCATTAAAATTCATTAAATCATTTTTTATAATTTTTTTCAAAAATATATAAAGACTATCTTCAAGTTTATATATAATTTGATTTTCCCATTTTATTGATGTAGCTAATGCAAGATTAGAATTAAGATTTGTTACAGTTTTAAAAGCATTATCTAAAAATAATGTTTTAGTTTCATTTAGATAAGGAATAGTGTTTTCTGCTAATAAGATATGTTTATTTGCAATCTCAACTTTTTCATTTTCTTTTAATACATTTATTGCATTATTTGTAAATGATGTTAAGACTTTATAAAGACTATAAATATTTTCATCAATTTCTTTACATGATTCTAACGCTAATTCAAAATATTCTCTAGATTTTTCTTTATTGAAATCTTTCATCAAACTGGCATAAGTTAAAAAAAAGTCAATATGTTCTCTTGCAGGTTTCTTTTCATTTAAATCATCTCCTATTGCATAATCAATAATTTCATATGCATAGTTAAATAAATTATTTTGCAGTAAAACTTCAGAAATTTGATATTTTGTATAAATTGATTTTGTATGTTTAACAAAATCTCTTAAATCAGTTAAATTTGCATTTGAAGAAATGAGAATTTTTAATAGAATCAATGCTTGAAAAGATTTCAAACTTGTTTCACTTCTATAATAACGATAATCTATACTTTTATTTTTTAAACTTTCCCATTCATTTTTTATTTGATAAAACTCTAGTTTTTCAACAATAACTTTTGAAAAGAGTTCATAATAAGGGTATAAAATGTTTATTAATTCTAACTTTTTCTTTTTTTCTTCCTCTTTTTTATACTGTTCTTTAATATTTTTAAAAGTATTATTAATCAATATATCAAAATTATATTTTTTTTTCTTCAAAGCTGAATCAAGTGATATAAAGAAAAAAGTATCCTCAAAATATCTTAAACTATGTGTATCATAAAGATTATTAAAATCTGAAAGACTTGATAAGCTTAAAATTCTTGATATAGTTTTTTTATTTACTTTATTTTGCAAAGCTATGACAGAAAAATCAATTGAAATTTTATTTATGTCAGATTTTTCAGTAGAATAATTATTACTACTAAGTTCTTTATAACAATCAGGATATTTATCCAGAAATAAATTGAGAGATTTAGCAATATCTTTTACTATCTTATTTTCAACAACATGACCAGCCTTTTGTAATTTAACAACAAGAAGTGCCGTTATAAAAGGATGTAATCGTTTTTTTAATACAGAATATAATTTATTTTGAACTTCTGAATCAATTTCTTTCAAAAACTCTACAGGTAATTGATCAATCACTTTAAAAAAGAACCATAAATTAAATCCTCTTAAAGTTTTTAATAATCTTTTTTTATCTTTTAAATAATATAAAGTACAAACTCTTTTTGAAATGTCAATTGCATTTAGATCATTATGTTTTTTATCTTCATCTGCGAAATATTCTTTTAACCAAATATCTCCAAAACTCAAATATTCTTTTGCCTTTTGTGGATTTGTTTTTACTAATAAATAAGCACAATGATAGTTAAAAGCCTTTAGTTTTTTATTTTGTTTAGTTAAAAGTTCTATAGCATTTTCTTCATTTGTATATATAGACAATAAGTCTAAATACTCATCTTGTAATATATAATTCAATAACTCGTTTTTTTCTAAAAGTTCTGCTGATATATAAAGTAATTTACTTATACTTTTATAGTCATTTGTATAAGAAGAAATATGTAATGCACTAGATATCCTACTTTTTTGGATTTCTTCTCTTTCAATTTGGTCAGAA
Source organism: Campylobacterales bacterium (assembly GCA_019752775.1). Classification (GTDB taxonomy): domain Bacteria; phylum Campylobacterota; class Campylobacteria; order Campylobacterales; family Arcobacteraceae; genus Aliarcobacter. The sequence goes on from JAIELU010000195.1 coordinate 7,188, forward strand.
ATAATAGACAAATCTGAACTTAATGCTAAACTAATAAGTTTTTCAGAATCATTCGCTTTTTCAAGATGAAAAGATATAAACCTTGCAGCAAATTCGTTATTTGTTATGTGATTTAATAAATTCTCAGATATTCGTTTATGGGATTCTATTTTTTGTAATTCATTTAACTTTGAAACTAAAAAGTTCTCAAAATCCTCATCTAAAAAACCTATACAATTATTTTCATTAAGTACAATTCCAGAAAATGTATCAATAACTTTTAGAGCATTATCTTTTGATATATTACTTGCCAATATATAATCATCTAATGTTGCTGGTCTAGATAAACATATTAATTCCTCAACATGATTCCTTGTGATAGGTTGAATAATAGAAATTGCACTATTCCACATATCTTCAAAAATATGTTCTAATGAAATATTTTCTTTCCTATTTAAAATATCTTTCAATTGATTTTCATCATTATTTGATTTTTCAATAATATAACTTTGTAGTCTTGGATTTCCTTTTGTTCTATCATGAAATTTTTTACTTATTTCTTCATCTATATTAGGATAACTTTTTGATAAAAAAAGACCTGAAGATATTTCATCAAAGCCATATAATTTTAAATCTTTCACATCACTAGATGCACATAATGATTCTTTTCTTAATCCATCTCGTGAAGACATAATAAGATAAACATTGTTAGGGAGTTGAATATTCCACAACTCTTTTATAAAAGGATTTTCTTGAAAATAATTAGCAGCTTCTACATTATTATCTGCTGCATCAATTATAATAAAAATCTTTTTATCATTTAATAATCTAGATGCATTTTGAAGTTGCTGTTTAAATTCAAATTCTAAATCATTTAAATTCATCTCTTTATCAATATGCAAAGACAATCCAGTACTAACTGCAATTTCATTAATTAATTGTGTCAATATTGATTTTTTTAAATGTCTTTTTTCTCCAACATTTTTATAAGTTCCCGCTCCAAAACTATCATAAATTATTGTAAGATTATTTGGAAATATAGTTTTTAGACTTGATAATGTGGATGTTTTTCCTACTCCTGCATCACCATATACATGTATTTTTCTAAATTCATTTTGATTAATTATATCTTCTAGATTTTTTATGTCTATAGTTTGTATATAAGAATCAACCTTTTTTATTTTAGAATTAACAGGAAATAATCTATCAGTTGTAGTTTCTAAAATATTAAGTATTTCATTTTTTGATAGCTCTTTTTGTTCGAGTAGTTTTTCTTTAATCTTTATATATTTAGATTTTGGTTTAAAATATAAACTATCATATAATTCACTATATAAATTTTTAATTTCATCATTCAATATAATATGTGTTGAAAAGTTTTTTTTTACAGAATTTCCATAATATTTTGTAAATATTATCTTATATTCATTGCTATTTATATACTCAGGTTTTTCATATTTTAATTTTATATAATCATCATAAGGACTCAAAGAAGATAACGCTTCTTTACATAAATCTAAAATATGATAATTTAACCCAATATTTTGTGAATTAATTAAATCTTTCAAATTAAAATAAATCTCATTAAAAATCTTTGATTGAGGTCTAATATCTGATACTGCTTTTCCTTGAGGTATTGCAAGCTTTTTGTTTATTCCTTCATATTCAAATAAATCTTTTGTATCTTTTAGAACTATTGGTATTATTTTAATTTTATCTTTTCTATATCTTTCTTGAATAGCTGGCAATTCATGAATCTTTATATAATTAGAAAACCAAAAATTTTCACTTAATAATAGTAAAAATATATCTGAAGTATTAATTGCTTTTTGAATTTCATCATCAAATTCATCACCGATTTTAAGTTTTCTTTCATCTACCCAAATTAAAGAAATACCATCTTCTTGTAATTTTAATATTGATGATAATAACCTATCTTTATATATTTTATCTTTTCTTGAGTAGCTTATAAATATTTTCATCATAACTAATTATTGCTAGTTTTTTTTCTATCTATTGCTACAGCAATTTCACTTATTACTTTACTATCAATTCTTCTATTATTTAAATTTAAACATTGTATATTTGTAAATGCAGAAAAATTACCTAAATTAACATCATCTAAAATAATTGGTAAGATAAATACTCTTTCATCTAAAGCTATTTCTTTCTCTTTCCAAAACCACTCAGAATTTAATGCATTTTTACTTAAAAAAATTAAAACTACACCTTGTTCAGCAATAGCATTAATTGAAGAATTAAGTTTTTGAGATGTATCATTCCCTAATTTCATTGATGCTGTATCTTCAAAAATCCTAAATCCTATTGAATTTAAGTCATCAAGTATACGATTAACTTTACTTTTATCTTCTCTAGAATAAATTGAATAAATTGTTGCTCTATTCATTAAATTATCTAGTTTAGAAAGTTCTGTACATTTTTTATATTTAAGTTTATCAATATTAATTTTTGTAACTATTTTACCTGTCAGGCTTTCAACATGATCAATTTCCCATTTTACCCAAGGAGATTTAAGAGCATCTTCACTTTCACAAAGTACAAAAATATTTCTAGCCTCAATCTCCCACTTTAATATTTGTTTCATTTGATTTTCTTTAGTTGGATCATCTAAACTTTTTAAATAAACCATAAGAGTAGAAAAACCACTATCTTCCAAATAATCTCTAACCTTTCTAACATATTCGAAATCTTTTGATGAATGAGAAATAAAAATCCATCCACTTGTTCTTTTTTTCCAGTTATTCATGAAATAGCCTTAGTCAAATGTTAAGAATTAATACAATTGAATAATTCTTTAGTCTTCACAGTTATAGTACCATTTTTTAAAAACTGTTTACCTTTTCTAATTAGAGTATAAGAATTGTTTTCTTCTTTAATGAAGTCTTTTAGTATTAAACATTCTATATATTTTTTATTTTCAATGGTATAATTAAATTTATGTGATTGTATTTCTGTCAATATATTTAATATTCTTTGTTTTGAATCAAGC
>JAIELU010000222.1 GCA_019752775.1 Campylobacterales bacterium
TGCTGTGAAGTCTGGTGCTAAAACTATAGATATTGTTGATGATAAAAAGAAAAAAATAAGCGAAGCTACTATTGAATATGGTGCGTGGAGAGCTTGTTCTTTTGCAATTAGTGCATTAACGCAAGAAGAAGAAGCTAAAAAAACTTGGAAATTGGCAAGTCCAAGTGATGGGTATAAATATTAATAAAATATTTTATTAATAGGTTTAAAAAAGTCAAGATTTATTACTCTTGACTTTTTTTATTCCCATAAATTTATAAATACAATAAAAAATTAGTATTTTAAACTAATAAAAGGTATAAAAATGAGTAAATTAAGTAGAAGAGAGTTTGTTTATATGATGGCAATGCTTGGTGCTGCACCTGTATTTGCAAACTCTCATACAAGAATGACTGAAACAAAAAAATTAGAAGATTATTACAAATTAAAGCCATTTGGAAATGCTAGATTTCTACATATGACAGATTCTCATGCACAATTACTTCCAGTGTATTTTAGAGAACCAAGTGTTAATCTTGGATTTTTTAGTAATTTTGGTAAACCACCACACATTGTAGGTGAGAAATTACTTGATTATTATGGAATTAAAGGTAATAAAAGACTTGAATATGCATACTCTTGTGTAGATTTTGAAAAACATGCAAAAGTTATGGGAAAAGTTGGTGGTTTTGCACAAATTAAAACTGTTGTTGATTATTTAAAAGATAGTTTTGGTGCTGATAAAACTCTTTTATTAGATGGTGGAGATACATGGCAAGGAAGTGCAACTGCTCTTTACACAAGAGGTAGAGATATGGTTGGTGCTATGAATTTACTAGGTGTTGATGTGGCTGTCGGACATTGGGAATTCACATATAAAGCGGAAGAAGTTTTAGCAAATGTTAAAGAGCTAAAAGCAGAATTTTTAGCTCAAAATATCTTCGTAAAAGAAGATGCATTAATGAATGGAGCTGAAGCTTTTGATGAAGATACAGGTCATGCCTTTAAACCATATACAATTAAAAAAATGGGTAATGCAAGAGTTGCAATTATCGGACAGGCATTCCCCTACACTACTATTGCAAATCCTCAAAGATTTATCCCTGATTGGTCATTTGGAATAAAAGAAGATTCTATGCAAGAAATCGTGAATAAAATCAAAGCTGAAGAAAAACCAGATGCAATCATTGTTCTTTCTCACAATGGTTTTGATACAGATAAAAAAATGGCAGAAGTTTGTACTGGAATTGACTTTATCATGGGTGGACATACACATGATGGTGTTCCTGAAGCTGTTCCTGTTAAAAATGCAAGTGGTACAACTTATATTTGTAATGCTGGAAGTAACGGTAAGTTCTTAAATGTTCTAGATTTAGATATTCAAAATGGAAAAATCAAAGACTTTAAATTTACACTTCTTCCAATTTTCTCTGATTTAATTCCTGAAAATAAAGAGATGAAAAAATATATTGAAGATGTAAGACTTCCTTTTCTTAAAGAACTTACAAGACCAATAGCAACAACTGAACAAACTCTGTTTAGAAGAGGAAATTTCAATGGTTCTTGGGATCAAATTATTTGTGATGCACTTTTAGAAGTAAAAGAAGCACAAATTTCACTAAGTCCAGGATTTAGATGGGGAACTTCTGTAATGCCTGGTCAAACAATTACATTTGATGATTTAATGACTCAAACAGCTATGACATATCCTGAAACTTATGCAAGAGATATTAAAGGTGAGGATATTAAAGCAATTTTAGAAGATGTTGCAGATAACTTATTTAATGAAGATCCATTCTACCAACAAGGTGGAGATATGGTAAGAACTGGTGGAATTTCATATAGAATAAATCCAACAGCTAAAATGGGTGAAAGAATCACAGATATTATTTTAACAAAAACTGGTCAAAAACTTGATGCTAGTAAGTCGTATAAAGTAGCGGGTTGGTCAACTGTTGGAGCAAAATCAGAGGGTGAACCTGTGTGGGAAACTGTTGAAACATATCTAAAAAATGTAAAACATATTAGTAATATAAAAGTTGATACTCCTGATATTATTGGTGTAAAAGGAAATCCAGGAATTATTTAAATAGAAAAAAGGATTTATTTTGATAAAAATTTTACTATTTTGTCTATTTTTATTTGTTAGTTTAAATGCAGATTATAAAGATGGAGCATTTATTTTTAAAAATAAATGTTCATCTTGTCATGGAGATTTTATAGATATAAATATTCTAAAAGAGAACTTTTTTGAAAAAAACAATAAGCTTTTAAATCTAAAAGCACCAACAGTAAATATGTTAGCTTATGCCATTATATATAGTCCAAAAAAAGTTGGTGATCCAGAAGATGTTGAAATGAGAGCCTTGGAAATAGAGTCTTATTTAAAATCTTATTTGGAAAAACCTGATAGATTTAACTCTATTTGTGATGAACATATTTTGCAGTTTTATGATATTAAAAAAGCAGTTTTAGGTTTAAGTAATGAAGATTACGCAAATCTTGCAATATTTTTTATGGAATATAAAAATAATTCAGTTCAAACTAGCAAAACCAAAGAGTTGCTTTCAAATGATGAAACAACTATTTTAAAAAAAGCTCAAAAAGAGAATAAACAAATTATTGTTTATACCTTTTCAAAAACTTGTTATTTTTGCAAAAAAATGAATAAAGATGTCCTTGATTTAACCGAGGTTAAAAATAAAATAGATGAAAATTATGTTTATATTAAAGTTGATGTTGACGAAACAAAACTTCCTTTTGAACTTCAGAAGGTTTATAAAGAGATAACTCCAACATTTTTTATAGTTTCAAAAAAGGGAAATTATATAAAACAATATCCTGGTAGTTGGACAAAAAGTGATTTTTTAGAAATTTTGAAAGAAAATCTAAAATAATATGAGGAAAAACACAAAAATTATAGGAAAAGTATTAGATACTTTTAGTGCTACAAAAGAGTCAAGTGGACTTCCTCGACCAAAAGTAGATAAGTTAAATCTTATAAAAGATTACGGTATTGAAAATGATAAATTTGCAGAGAAAAAACTTGAACAAACAGTTATGATTGTGGGAATTGAGTCCTATAAAATTGTTAAAGATAATGGGATAAATTTAGAGTTTGGAAGTTTAGGTGAAAATATATTATTAGATTTTGATCCACATATTTTAGAAGTTGGGTCAAAACTAATAATTGAAGATTCCGAAATACAAATTACTCAAATTTGTACTGTTTGTAATCATTTGGCTGTTTTTAATGAGAATTTACCACTTTTATTAAAAGGTCATAGGGGACTTTATTGTAAGATTATTAAAAGTGGAATTGTATCAAAAGATATGATTGTAAAAATAAAAGGATAGAAAATGAAAAAAATTATGTTAATTATTTTATTGGCAATATTTTCTTATGCCCAATCAAAATTTAGTGAGCCACAACCAACATTTGACAATCCAAGAAAAGTGGTTTATTCTTTGTATGTTGGTGATTTGGAAACTGTTGAACATACAATTGGTTCTATGTATAATATTTTAAAAGAGTATCCAGCTGAGAGCTTAAAAATAGTTGTTGTTGCCTATGGAAAAGGATTAAAAGTTTTAAAAAAAGATTATGACAAAAAAACTCTTGAAAGAATCAAATCTTTAATGGAATATGATGTTGAGTTTATTGGTTGTAGAAATACAATGGAAACTATGAAATGGAAAGAATCTGATTTTATAAATGGTATTGATTTTACACAAGCTGGAATTGTTGAAGTTATTGAAAAACAAAAAGATGGATATATTGGAATTACAGCATATTAATCTAATTAATTTAAAATAGGAGAATAAAATGTTTAAGAAAAATTTGTTGTTATCAAGTTTTATAATAGCTTCTAGTTTATCTTTAAATGCAGCAATTATCTCAAAAGATGAGTGTGCAAAAAAAGGTGATAATTTTATTTATGCAGGGAATGAGTGTATAGAGTACAAAAAATTTAAAGGTGAAGTAGAAGGTTCATTAAATATCATAGTTCATGGAACATGGAAAGATGGAACTGACACACTTGCCAGATACGCTCCATTTGCAGAAGATATATCAATGCGAACAGATGTTACAACAATAGCTGTTGCTCTTCCTGGATATTCAAAAAGTTCTACAAATAACTTTACTTCTTTATCACATGAAGGTGTTGAAAATTTAGCTGCAAAAAAAGAGTATGTAGAATTTTTAGGTGAATTAGTAAAAGCTTTAAAAAAGAAATATGAAGCTAGTAAAATCACATATATTGGACATAGTGCTGGTTGTATGATGGGTGCTACATTAACTGGATTAAAACCAATGTTGATTGATAATCTTGTTTGTGCTGGTGGAGTTTATGATATAAAAAAAGAAAAACCACAATTAAAAGATGCTATTTCAATAATTGATGTTTTGGATAAAGTTGATAAGCAAACAAAATTTGTTCTTATTTATGGAACAGCTGATGATATTTCAAAACCACAAACTACAATTGATTTTTATAATCTAGCAAAATCTAAAGGTTTTGATGTAAAACTTGTAGAAGCTAAAGATGCTCAACATATTGATTTAGATATGACCACTGAATCAATAGAAGCGATAACTGAATTAGTAGAAGAATAAAATTATAAAAGCTCATAGAATTATTGGATATTCCGACGGAACTAATCAAAAATATTTTCTTTATTAAAAAGTGGAACAGCAACTCAAGACATATGAATTTTCTATTTAAGTTATAGAACCTTAATATGTTAGAGTTTTTTAAACTCTAACATATTACTCTCTATTTATAATTTCACATACAAAGTTACAAAAAAAGATTTTAATTGATTTGGCATGAGATTATTTTGTTAATAATAACTCATTAAATTTAGCTAACAATTCAGGGTGCGCAGGCCAAGCAGCAGCTGTTACTAAATTCCCATCAACAATTGCGCTCTCAAATCCAATATCTGCCCATGTTCCACCACTAAGTCCAACATCAGGAGCACAAGCTGGATAACAAGAACAAGTTTTGTTTTTTATAATTCCTGCAGCTGCAAGAACTAAAATACCATGACAAACAGAAGCAATTGGTTTATTTGCGCTATTGAAGTTTTGAACAATCTCAATAACTCTTGCATTTAATCTAATATACTCAGGAGCACGCCCACCAGGAATCACTAAAGCATCATAAGTTGATTCATCAACATCAGCAAATGAAGCATTTAACGCAAAGTTATGACCGGGTTTTTCTGTATAAGTTTGGTCACCCTCAAAATCATGAATAGCAGTTTTAATTTGATCACCTGCTTTTTTATCTGGACAAACAACATCAACAGTGTAACCTAACATTTTTAGACATTGAAAAGGAACCATAAGTTCATAATCTTCTACAAAATCACCAGCTATTATTAAAATTCTTTTTGACATAAGTTCTCCTTAATTTTATAAATTACATCAATTCTATTGGAACAATGATTAAAACAAAATTTATTTAAAATCTAATTTTTCTAAGTTTCACTATGTGAAACTTCACTGGATTTCAAAAGTTTTATTACATAATTAGAAGTTATATTATATTATGATTTTTATATAAGTATAAGTATTGATTTTATAAATAGGATATTAAAATGGATAAGAAAAAACAGATACCTTTTAATCTAAATAATTTTTTATTAGCAATAAGTTTAGCCTTTGATTTTAGAAAAAAAGATTTAGAAAACACAACTTTAGGACACTACAAAAGAGTGGCTTTTATCTCTTTACATTTAGGGATAAAACATAATCTTGAACCAAAACAACTAGCTGATTTATTCTCTTATTCTTTGTGTTATGATTTTAAAAAAGAGGATTTGGAACAACTGCCTTTTTTAGAAAAAAATGAAACTTTGAATAATCCTTTGTTTTTAGAGATAGTTTCTTTTGCAAGTTTTTTGGATAAAGAATTCTCTTTAGGAATTGATTATATTGAAAATAGAATAAAAGCAAAAGAGTATATAAAAGAGAATAAAAGTGAACTTCTTGATATTTCTTCACAAGTAGGTTTTTTCTTAGATTTATTAAACGAAAATGATATTTTAATGTTTATTTATGCTTCTTTGCATGATTTTACGACTATTTTAGATTTTGAAGAGATTTTAAATATCACAACAGTTTTTCACAAAATCGTAAATCCAAATTCAAATCTTTTGATTTTATGTGGAAAAATCACAAAAGAGTATGATTTTGAACACAAAGATAAACAAACTTTTTTAATCGCTAACTCTTTACAAAATATTGGAAAACTGATAATTTCCTCAAAAATTCTAAATAAAAAAGAGCCGCTAACTTCAAATGAATATGAAATTATAAAAGCCTATCCATATTATTCAAAAAAGATTTTAAACAATATCATGGGATTTAATGACATTGCAGTTTTGGCTTCAAAAATCCAAGAAAGAGTTGATGGAAATGGTTATCCTTTGGGCTTAAGTGCAAAAGATTTGAGTTTAAAAGACAGATTGATGAATACTTTAAATGTTTATAATGCATTAAAAGAACCAAGAGTTTATAGAACTGCTTTTAGTCATGAAAAAGCTATAAAAATCATGAAAAAAGAAGCAAAAGAGGGAAAACTTGATATTTCACTTGTGGAAGATTTTGATAGGATTTTTAAAGATTAAACAAAAAAGAGAGTTAAAAAACTCTCTTTTTTTATGGTTTAACAGTTGTTAATCCAAGACTTAACCAAGATTGCATTCCACCTCTGTACCATTTTAGTTTTGCTTCTGGATAACCAATAGCTGTTAGGGCTTTCATAGATTCAGGAGATTGTCCGCACCATGCTCCATTACAAAACATTAAAATAGTTTTTGCATTTTTAAAATCATATTTGCCATTTACTTTTTTTACACCCAACATTTCCACATACTCTTCAAATTCATCAGGATATTGAGATTGTTTTAAATAAATATAAGGAATATTTACAGCACTTGGGATTGTTTCATGATAAAACCAATTTTCAGTTCTTGAATCAACTAACATCATATTTGTATTGTTTTTTGCTTTTTCTATAAAATCTAAAACTTCAACTTCACCAAAAGTTTCAACTTTATCAGAATATTTTATAGGAGAAATTTTTCCCATATAAGTTACAAAAGCTCTTTTACAATCAGCACTTACAGAATCAGCAGCTTGTCCGTTTCCACCATAAACAACTTTTGGATCAAAACCTACATCTTTACAACTATCATTTTTTTCTCTTTTTACAACGATTGTTTTTTCTTCATCTTTTGAGTTTTTGTATTTAACTTCAACTCCATCATTTTGTAAATCAACCGCGAAAAGTGAGGCACTTAATACGAAACTTCCTAATATTATTTTTAACATTTTTTCTCTCCTTAATATTTAAAATAAATTGTATTAAGATTATAACACAGCTATTAAAAAAATTAATAATTCTGGCGTGAAAAATAACTTTTTTAAAATAGCTCAAAATAACATCATAAGATAAAAGTAGATATAATCGCGTATATTATAGAAAAACATAGGATTTTTAATGAGCGAAAAATACGAACCATCACAAGTAGAAGATAGTTTTTATAAGATTTGGGAAGAAAGAGGTTATTTTGAAATAGATGGAAATAAGTCTATCCAAGAAACTGATTCAAATGGAAAACAAAAAACATTTTCTATCATGATGCCACCTCCAAATGTAACAGGAAGCTTACATATTGGGCATGCTTTAACATTTACATTACAAGATATTATTACTAGATACAAAAGAATGGATGGGTTTAAAACTCTTTGGCAACCAGGAACTGACCACGCAGGAATTGCAACTCAAAATGTTGTTGAAAAACAATTAATTGCAGAAGGTACAACTAAAGAAGAAATCGGAAGAGAAAAATTTCTTGAACGTGCTTGGCTTCAAAAAGAAACATCAGGTGGAAACATAGTTCACCAAATGAGAAAATTAGGTGTTACTCCTGCTTGGAAAAGAGAAAGATTTACAATGGATGAGGGATTAAAAGAGGCTGTAAAAGAAGCTTTTATCTCTTTATACAATGAAGGTCATATCACTCAAAATAACTACATGGTAAACTGGTGTACACACGATGGTGCACTTTCAGACATCGAAGTTGAACACGAAGAAGTAAATGGTAAGTTTTACCACATGATTTACAAATTTGCAGATGGAAGTGGTGAACTTCAAGTTGCAACTACAAGACCTGAAACATATTTTGGAGATACAGCAATCATGGTTCATCCCGATGATTCAAGATATTCAAGTATTGTAGGGCGTGAAGTATTATTACCATTAACTGACAGAAAAATTAAAGTTATTACAGATTCACACGTTGATATGGAATTTGGAACAGGTGTTGTAAAAGTAACTCCTGCTCATGATCAAAATGACTACGAAGTTGGGAAAAGACACGATTTAGAATTCATCAAAGTATTTGATGAAAAAGGTATTTTAAACGAATATTGTGGAGAGTTTGCTGGACTTGAAAGATTAGAAGCAAGACCAATTATTGTTGCAAAACTTCAAGCTGAGGGATATATCGTAAAAATTGAAGATCATGTTCACCAAGTAGGGCATTGTTATAGATGTAAAAATATTGTTGAACCATTTATCTCTCAACAATGGTTTTTAAGTTCTGAAATGGCTCAAGAGTCTATTAGAAAAACAAAAGAGACTACAAAAGAAAGAGCTGAAAGTGGTGAACATAATGGAACACTTTTCCACCCAGCACATTGGATAAACTCATATACAGCTTGGATGGATGAGTTAAGACCTTGGTGTATTTCAAGACAACTTTGGTGGGGACATAGAATTCCTGTATTTACTTGTGAGACTTGCGACCATCAATGGGCAGATAAAGCTGATGAGCCAGAGAAATGTCCAAAATGTGGAGGAAAACATTATACTCAAGACCCAGATGTACTTGATACTTGGTTCTCTTCAGCACTTTGGGCAATGTCGCCATTAGGTTGGGGAAATAATGGAAAATTAGAAGAGTTATATAACTCAACAGATGAAGCTGATTTTTATCCAAATTCATTGCTAATCACTGGTTTTGATATTATGTTTTTCTGGGTAGCTAGAATGATGATGATGGGTGAACACTTCAAAAAACAATTACCATTTGAAGATATTTATATGCACGCATTAGTAAGAGATGAACATGGTGCAAAAATGTCAAAATCAAAAGGAAATGTAATTGACCCACTTGATATGGTAAATGAGCATAGTGCAGATATTATCAGATTTACACTTGCATACCTTTGTGTTCAAGGTAGAGACATTAAACTTGGAGCTAAAAATTTAGAGCAATTTAGAAACTTTACAAATAAACTTTATAATGCAACAAATTTCTTACAGTTAAATGTAGAAACATTCCCTAATTTAAAAGATATTGAAATCAAAACACCACTTGGTCTTTATATGCAAAGTAAATTAAGTGATGCAGTTGATGAGTTAAGAAATTCACTTGAAACTTATAAATTCAATGAATCAGCATCTATTTTATACAAATTTGTATGGAATGAATTCTGCGACTGGGGAATTGAATATGCAAAAGCTAGCAAAGATTCAGTAATCGAACTTGGAGCAATTTTCAAAGAGACATTAAAAATGGTAAGTCCATTTATGCCGTTTATCTCTGATTATTTATATCACAAATTAAGTGGAACAACACTTGAAGATGGTGATTCATTAATGATTATGAATTTTCCAAAAGAAATAGCAAAAAATCAAGAAATCGAAGATATGTTTGCAATCATCGAAGAAGCAATTACAGCAATCAGAAGAGCAAAAGTTATCATAGATATGGGTAACTCAAAAATTGCAAAAGCATATATAAAAATCAATAAAAATATTGATAATGAAATGGCAAAACCATTTATCGAAAAACTTGCAAAAGTAGAAAATTTAGAGTTTGTAACTGAAAAGCAAGAAAACTCAATCACAGATGTAAGTGATAATTTAGAAGTTTATATCCCAAGAGGTGAAATAGATATGGCACCAATTATTTCTAAACTTTCTAAACAACAAGAAAAATTAGAAAAAGAGATAGCAAAACTTTCAGGAATGTTAAATAATGAAAGATTCGTAGCAAATGCACCAGCAAATGTTTTAGAAGAAAATAGAACAGGA
>JAIELU010000103.1 GCA_019752775.1 Campylobacterales bacterium
GTAATAACTTGTGGATCCATGTTAAAATGGTATCTTGCAAATGTTACTAAAAATAAATTTACTCCATTTAGCATAAGTTCAATTGACATATAAATTACAAAGATATTTCTTCTTGAAACTACGCCAATTACTCCAATAGAGAACAACATCATTGAAACAAAAGCATAAGATGTTAATGAAATCATAATTGCTCTCCTTTGTTATTAAGTTTTGATTTTCTTTTTTTTGCAAGTACAACTGAACCAATAAGTGCAATTAAAAGTAAAATTGAAATCAACTCAAAAGCAATAAACCAATTATTATAAAGTTCAAGTCCTATTGGTTTTATATCTCCAAAATTTGTATCACTAATCGTTAAATCTTTTGGGGGTAATTTTGAAACAGCTTTTAATACTAAGACATTTAATGGAATCATAATAAAAGCACCAAGAACCATAAATTTGTATTTATTAGGTTCTTTTGGTAAATCTTCTTCTTTTATGTTTAAGAACATTAATATAAATAAAATTAAAGTCATAATTGCACCGGCATAAACTATAATTTGTACTAAAAATAAAAAAGTTGCATTTAATAAAGCAAACATTCCTGCGACACTTAACATTGTAATTAAAATTCCAAGTGCGCTATACATAGGATTTCTATTTACAATCATAGCAATTGCTCCACTAATTGCTAAAAATGCTAAAGCAATAAAAACTAAATCAGCCATTATTCAAATCCTTTGATCTTTCGTTTGCCATTAAAGCTTTTTTATCTAATACAAAATCTTCTCTTTTACTTGATGTAAATGAAAAAATTCCAGTATCCATTCTGATTGCGTCACAAGGACAAGCTTCAACGCAATAACCACAAAATACACACTCTAATAAGTCTATTTTAAACTCTTTTGGTCTTTTTTCATCATATCCATCAAATCTTTCTTCTGCTTCAATAAAAATACAATCAGCAGGACATGCAGTTGCACACATAAAACAAGCAACACATTTTTCAGTGTTATTTTCATGTTTTGTAAGTCTATGAACACCTCTGTATCTCTCATTTAAATCAGTTGGCTGAACTTCTGGATAAGCCATAGTTTTTAAATTATCTATATCTTTGAAATTTTTAACAAAATGTCTAAAAGTTGTTTTCATTCCTCCTGCAATTGCTGGAAGATATAATTTATCTTTAAATGATTTACCGTATCTTGGTACTACTTTTATTCCCATTTTAACTTCCTCTTACTACAACAAAGATTGCTGTTATTACAATATTTAAAAGAGCTAATGGAATTAGAACTTTCCAACCTAACATTTGTAATTGGTCATATCTAAATCTCAACACAGTCCATCTAACCCAAATATAAACAAATGACATCATAAAGAATTTTACTAAGAAAGTTCCAATTTGAATTACTGCAGTTACAATATTAACACCATTTGTTCCAAGTCCTGTAATTAAAAAAGAGATTAATGCAGCCATTATAAAAATAGCTAAAGACCAAAATATAAAAGTTAAAACTTTTGTCTCTTTTTCTCTTGATTTATTTGAACCTACTGCTTTATTGTTTTTCTTCATCCACTTAGTAAGAAAAAATATTTTTATTGGAAGAAGTACAATAATTGCAAGAATTACATAATTCATATTCCCTTGAATTGCTTGTGTGTCTAACCAAGGAATTTGATAACCACCAAAAAATAGAGTTACTATTATTGCACTTGATGCACTCATTGCAGAATATTCACCAACTTGAAAAAGTCCAAATCTCATTGCAGAATATTCAGTGTGATAACCAGCAACTAATTCAGATTCTCCCTCTGCTAAGTCAAAAGGTGCTCTATTTGTTTCTGCAAATGCACAAATAATAAAAATAATTGCAGCAACTGGTTGTATAAATATTCCCCACATTGGAACTACACCAAAATAAGTTCCAGTTTGAGCATTTACAATATCTGTTAAGTGAATTGAGCCATAAGATAGAAGCATTGAGATAATTGCTAATCCCATTGCAGCTTCATAAGAGATAACTTGAGCAGAAGCTCTAATTGAACCTAAAAGTCCATATTTACTTCCTGATGAATAACCTCCCAGAATTATTCCATAAACAGATAATCCAGCAAAGGCTAGAAACCACATTATTCCTAGTTTATTTGGAATAGCTTGCATAATATTTTCTTTTCCATCAATTACTAAAACATCAGCAAAAGGAATAGCTGCAAAAGTTAAAAATGAACACATAAATACAATAACGGGAGCTATTGTAAAGAAAAATTTGTATTTGATATGAGAAGGAGTAAAGTCTTCTTTAAAAATAAGTTTTAACATATCTGCAAAACTTTGAATTACTCCTCCTAATCTAAATGGTCCAATATGACATCTATTTGGTCCACTTCTATCTTGCATAAATGCTGATATTCTTCTTTCCCACCATACAAAAACTGGAGTTAGTCCAACTGCTAAAATAACAGCGATAACTATATTTGCAATTATGATGATTATAGATGAAGTACTCATAGAGTTCCTTTCTCAATCATTGATTTTAAATCTTCTATTATTGTTGTTATAGTTTTCATTGAATTATTTTTATTCATTTTAGATATAACTTTTTGTTTAATTCCCGCATTATTTATATAAGTTCCAGATTTTTCATAAAATGAAGCAACAGGTATTGCAACATTTGAGTGTTCAATAGTTGTACAGTTATGACTAAATAAAGAAATTACTTTTTTGTCTTTTAGTAAATTTGTATTATTGTCAAAATAATTATTTTCTATAATTATTACTAATGAAGTATTATTTAAAGCCATCTCAAAAAATTCTTTTGTTTCATTTATTTCTAACTCTTTAAATGAATTTCTATTAACAGTTTTATCATTTGTTCGTAAATAATCATCTGCAAAATTCTCATCCATTGTATTTGGAGAATAACCAGAAACTTGAATATTTAATTTTGTTGCTAAATTTTTTACATTTAATATTTCTTCATAAGAAAGATTTGCACTTAATACAAATAATATATTTTTATTTGTTGTAAGTTCTTTAAAAACATTTGTAATAGTATTATCAATAAGTGTTGGAGCGTTATTAATAAATGGAGTTTCGAATCTATTTTCGCTCTCATTTGTATAAGATAATCTTCCCTCATCACACATAAACCAACCATTTACAGCTTTATTAACTCTTGGTCTAAATCTAAAAATTTGGTCATCTTTATATTTTTCTTTTCTATGATCAACATAAATATTACATCCTTTTGAACAACCATTACAAATTGCATCAAAAGTTTCTAAAAA
Organism: Campylobacterales bacterium; assembly: GCA_019752775.1. GTDB lineage: Bacteria > Campylobacterota > Campylobacteria > Campylobacterales > Arcobacteraceae > Aliarcobacter. Next base: position 3,273 of record JAIELU010000103.1, read on the forward strand.
CCAAACTCTTTGTTTAAATCTAAAATCTTTATTTGTTAAAGCTCCAACTGGACAAATATCAATAACATTCATAGCATATGGATTATTTAATGGTCGACCAGGGAAAGTTCCAATAACTGAATGATCAGCTCTATTGATAACTCCTAGCTCATTAGTTTTTGTAATAGTAGAACAAAATCTTACACATCTGGTACAAAGTACACATCTTTCTTCATCAAGCATTACATTTGAGCCTAAATCAACTCTTTTTCTTGCATGATTTTTATTTTCAAGATTTACTCTTGATTCATAAAATCCTGATTCCATATAATAATCTTGAAGCTTACACTCTCCTGCTTGGTCGCAAGTTGGGCAATCAATAGGATGATTAATAAGTTGAAGTTCAAGAATATCTCGTCTAACTTTTTCGATATTCTCACCCTTTGTTCTTACAACCATTCCATTTTTTACCGGAGTATCACAGGCAATTTGAGGTCTTTTTTGACCTTCGATTTCAACCATACACATTCTACAGTTACCATCTTTACCAAGTGCTTGGTGATAACAAAAATGAGGAATATGTATATTTTCATCTAGCAATTTATCAATTAGCAAGCTACCTTTAGTAGCTTGCATTTGCGCTCCATTTACTGTTATATTAATCAATTCACCCATTAATTGTCCCCTTACACTTGTTGAAATTTTTCTTAGTTACCTGTATATAATTGTCTTGGTCTTGCAATTTTATGTTTTGGATCTTGTTTTAATTCTGACCATTGTGCTAGCCATCCTGGAGTTCTACCAATAACAAAAATTGGAGTAAACATCTCAATAGGAATTTTAAGAGCAGTTAAAATTACACCTGAATAGAAGTCAATATTTGGATATAAACCTCTTTCTTTGAAATAATCATCACTTAATGCAGCTTGTTCAACAGCATGTGCAATATCAAGTAATTTTGAATCAAGATTTAATTCTTCTTTTAATTTGTCTTGTAAAGCTTTTAATGTTTCAGCTCTAGGGTCTCTATTTTTATAAACTCTATGTCCAAATCCCATTAATCTAAATGGGTCATTTCTATCTTTAGCTTTTGCAATATAAGTTGGGACATTTTTAACATCACCAATTAATTTTAATTGATCCATAACTTTTTCATTTGCTCCACCATGCGCTGATCCCCATAAAGCAGAAATACCAGATGCGATTGCAACATAAGGGTGAGCTTCAGTTGAACCTACATTTCTAACAGTTGTTGTAGAAGCATTTTGTTCGTGGTCTGCATGTAAAGTCAAAATTGCATCAAGTGCATCAATTTCAACTTGTTTAATCTCATCATTTTTACCATCACCTAAATATTTCATTCTTCCACCTGGATATGCTCTTAACATATATAAGAAGTTTTCTGTAAAATATCTATTTACATCTGGATAAATAAGTGGTGTACCAATTGAATTTCTATAAGCCATAGCCGCAATTACTGGCATTTTAGCTAGGATTCTTCTTCTCATCATTTTAAACGCATCTTCATCTTCTAAATGTAAGTGATCTTTATAAAATGCAGCAAGAGCCATTGTTGCAGCTCCCATAGTTGCCATTGGGTGAGCACCATCTGGTAAAGCTTCAAATAATCTAATAATTCCTTCATTTAAAAATGATCTATGTCTGATTTCTAAATCAAAGTTTTTAGAAGCCTGAGGAGTTGGAAGTTTTCCTCTCATTAATAAATAAGAAACATCTAAAAAAGAGTGTTTTCCAGCTAAATCTGTAATATCATAACCTCTATATCTTAACTCTGATTTTTCACCATCAATAAATGTAATTTTTGATTCACAAGATGCAGTTGAAGTATAACCAGGGTCATAAGTAAACATTCCAGAATCTTTATAGAATGTAGAAATATCTACAACGCTAGGTCCTCTTGTACCATCAATAATATTGTATTCAAATGATTTTCCATTTCTGTTATCAGTTAATGTCATTGTATTTTTAGTCATAATTTTCTCCTGTTATTTAGTTAATTTAGTTTTTAAAATGTATATCAAATTCATGAGGGAATTTTCTTACAATACTCTCAATAATATCTTTCACCGCTGGTGCAAAAACACAAACAGTTTTTCCATTCATCGTGTCACATACATCAAGTATCGTATTTAAATCTTCTTTTGAACCTTCACCATTTAAGATTTTTTTCAAAATCTTGTCAATCCAGCCAGTACCCTCTCTACAAGGTGTACATTGACCACAAGACTCATGGTGATAGAACTCTATCAAATTCTTAGCTACATCAACCATAGATGTAGCTTCATCAATAACTATCATTCCTCCTGTACCTAAAGTTGAACCAATATCCCACATAGATTCATAATCTAATACAGCTTTTTGAACTTCATCAGCTGTTAAGATTGGACAAGATGAACCTCCTGGAATAATTGCTTTTAATTTTTTCCCATCAATCATTCCACCACCAAGAATGTTTAGAAAATCAATCATCTTATTTCCATAAGCCATTTCATAAACACCTGGATTTTTAACAGGTCCAGAAATTGCAAAAAGCATAGTTCCTGGTGATTTTGGTGTTCCATATTTCGTGTATCCAATAGAACCATTTTCTACAATATTTGGAACACTTGCTATTGTTTCAACATTATTTACAGTTGCTGGATTATCAAAGAACCATTCACACTCTTTCCCTGCAGGTTTAAGTCTAGGATGTCCTCTTTTTCCTTCAAGAGATTCAATAAGTGCTGATTTTTCACCACAAATATAAGCTCCACCACCTCTATGAACTGTTATATCAACTTTAAAATCATGTGTATTCATAATTTTATTGCCTATAATTCCAGCTTCATAAGCTTCTTTTATAGCTTCATTTAATCTATCAATAAAAAATTTATATTCACCTCTTATATAAATATAAGCGTGATGCGCATTTATTGCATAACAAGTACAAATAATACCTTCAATTAATAAATGCGGGTCATACTGAAAAATCTGTCTATCTTTAAAAGTTCCAGGTTCTGACTCATCTCCATTTACTATTAAATAAGCTGGTCTTGGATCATTTTTAGGCATTAATTCCCATTTTGGTCCACAAGCTGCTCCTCCTCCACCTTTTCCTCTAAGTCCAGATGCTGTAACTTCTGCTGTAACTTCATCAGGAGTCATAGAAAAAAGTTTAGGAATAGAAGAATATCTTCCGTTTGCAAGAGCAACTTCTAATTTATGAGAATTAGGAATGTCAAAATTTTTGCTTACAATTTTTGTTATCATTTTTTGCACTCCTTAATTAATTCATCAACTTTTTCAATAGTTAATTTTTCATGATATTCGCCATTTAATGCAAACATTGGAGCTCCACTACAAGCACCTAAACATTCTACTTCACTTAAATGAAATAAACCATCAGCACTTGTTTGTCCAGCTTCTATTCCTATTGTTTCTTTTATGTGATTTTTAATTTTTTGTGAACCACATAACATACAAGAAAGAGTTTTACATAATTCAATATGGTGTTTTCCAATTGGTTTTAGATTAAACATTGTATAAAAAGTTGCTACTTCATATACTTGAATTGGAGTTTTTCCTAATTTATCCGCAACATAAATCATAGCTTCAGGACTAACCCATCCAAGTTGTTCTTGAACTAGCCATAATGCTGGTAGCATTACAGAATCAATAAGTGGATATCTACTTACATATTCTTGAAATTTGATTTCATTTTCGCCTGAATATTCAAAATTACTCATTATCTATCAAACTCCCCTGCAATAAAATTCATACTAGCCATCGTTACAACAGCATCTGCTAACATTCCACCTTCAACAATTTTTGAGAATGCTGAAAGTGCATAAAAACATGGAGGTCTACATTTTACTTTGTAAGGTCTTCCACTTCCATCACTTACTATAAAAAATCCTAATTCTCCATTTGCAGCTTCTGTTGATGAATAATATTCACCTTTTGGAACTTTTATTCCCTCAAATGTAAGTTTGAATTGATTCATTAAACCCTCAATATTCCCATAAACATCTTTTTTACTTGGTAATAAAATCCCAGGTGCAATTACATTTATTGGACCAGTTGGAAGCTCATTCATTGCTTGTTTAATAATTCTCATAGATTGTCTCATTTCTTCAAATCTACACATCATTCGATCATAAACATCTCCATGACTTCCTACAACAATATCAAAATCAAAATTTTCATAACCATAATAAGGTTTGTCTTTTCTTAAATCATGAGCTACCCCAGTAGCTCTTAAATTTGGTCCTGTTATTCCATATTGCATTGCAAAATCTGCTTTAATAACACCAACATCTTGCGTTCTATCTAAGAAAATTTTGTTATGCGCTATTAGAGATAAAGCATCATTTATAGCTATTTCAGTTTCTTTTAAAAATACTGCTAAATCTTCACTAAATCCATCATATAAATCAAACTCTAAACCACCAATTCTTGTGTAAGTATTAGTAAGTCTAGCTCCTGTTAATTTTGATAATAAATCATACGCCATATCTCGAGGGGCAAATAAATACCAGAAGTTTGTAAGTCCACCTAAGTCAACCATATTTGCAGCATTACAAACCAAGTGATCGATGATTCTGCTTAATTCTCCAATAATGATTCTTATCATTTTAGCTCTTGGAGTTATATCAATATTTAACATCTCTTCAACAGCTTTTGAATAACCGATATTATTTAAAATTGCACTACAATAGTTTAATCTATCAGTATAAGGAATAACTTGAGAATAAGTGTGATTTTCACATGATTTCTCAAATCCTCTATGTAAATAACCAATTTCTGTTACACAAGCGGTGATTGTTTCACCCTCAAGTGCCATAAAATTTCTTATTGTTCCATGTGATGCTGGATGTGATGGTCCAACATTTAAAAGCATTAAATCATTTATATCTTCAGGTGTATAACCTTTTGAAATTAATAAAGGATCCATTTCATCCATCAAATCTTCTGTATGAGTACAAATTTGTCCTTTTGTAATCTCATAATCTTTTCTTAAAGGATAACCTGTAAACTGATGATGATTTAATAATCTTTTTAAATTAGTATGACCTTTAAATGTTATTCCATATTGGTCATAAGCTTCTCTTTCCGCCCAATTAGCCGAATTAAATAAATAACAAATAGAATCTATTTCTAATGTTAAATCATCTACGAAAGTTTTTACAGAAATTTGATTTTTAAATGAACTATCTCTTAGTATATAAACTACTGCAAATCTAGATGGAGTAATATCAGGAAAAGTTAAATAATCAATTACTGTTATATCTAATAAAACTGTAAATTCTTTTTCAGTTTTTAGTTTAGCAAGAGTAGATTTAATATCTTTAGAGTCAATTAATAAATCGCATTTAAACATCTAAAATTCCTTTATACTCTTTGATTCTATCTTTTAAAATTGATTCATTTTGAGCTTTTTCTTGAATTCTCATAATTGCATCAAGTACAGCCTCAGGTCGTGGAGGACAACCAGCTACATACTCATCAACAGGAATAATTTCATCTATTCCTTGTAAAGTTGTATAGTTATCATAAAATCCACCAGAACAAGCACATGCTCCCATAGAAATAACCCATTTTGGTTCACACATTTGTTCATAAATTTTCTTTAATATAGGAGCTTGTTTGTATGAAATAGTTCCAGCAACAATCAATAAATCTGCTTGTCTTGGCGAAAATCTTACAACTTCTGCACCAAATCTTGATATGTCATATCTTGAACCAGCAACTGCCATAAACTCAATTCCACAACATGCAGTTCCAAAAACCATTGGCCATAAAGAATAAGATCTTCCCCAATTTATTGCATGATCAAGTCTTGTTGTAACAATAGAGTCGCCTAATTTTGATTCAACGCCTAATCCCATGATAATGCCTTTTTCTTATAAAGATAAATTAATCCAGCAAATAATAATCCCATAAATATAAACATTTTAAAAAGTCCAAAATAACCTAATTCTAAAATATTTATAGCCCATGGAAACATAAAAATTATCTCCACATCAAATAATAAAAAGGAAATAGCAACCAAATAAAACTTTACTGAAAATCTGATATTTGTTGTTCCAATAGGATTTGTAACCCCACTTTCATAAACACTATTTTTCATTTCAGAATTTTCATTTTTAGGACCAACAAACCTACTAAGTACAAATACACAAGTGAGTATAAGTCCGATAGCCACAAAAATAACAGAGGCCAGAATTAGTTCAGTCGACATTTTTCCTCCTATTGATTTTAATTATGGAACAATTGTACACAAATTTGTAGTACATCATAAAGTTTTCCGAATAATTATATACATTAATCAATATAGTGAGAAAAAATGTAATACTTTGCTATTTTCTTGCTATAAAAACTCTTTAGATAACTGAGATAATGCTATTTCTAGGGCATTTTGACTAAGAGCTATATTTAACCTAAAATATCCATTCCCATTGTTACCAAAAGAAACACCATCATTTAAAGCTATTTTTGATTTTGTTAGTAAAATATTTTTTATCTCATTGTGCGAAAGATTGTATTTTGAAAAATCTAACCATAAAAGATAAGTTGCTTCTGGAGTGTAAAAATCAATTTTTGAATTATTATTTTTGAAATAATTTTTTGTGAACTCAATATTAGATAAAAGATATTTTTTCAACTCTTCCACAAATAAAGCACCATTATCATAAGCAGCTTTTGTAGCCACATATCCAAAAAAGTTTATTGATTGAATTTCTCTTTTTTGAGCTATTTTTTTAAACTTATTTA
>JAIELU010000191.1 GCA_019752775.1 Campylobacterales bacterium
AAATGGCATTGAATCTTGAATATACCAATACAAAGTACTAGCATACGGCCAATAAGAACCTATTGTTCTAATTGGAGTATCAGGATTTGGCTGTTCATCTGCTGGATTTAGTCTTTGAATTTTTAATGACTCTTTTGTTCCACCTGCAAGTCTTGGATAACCTTTTCCACCTATACCAAAATCACCATGACACATTACACACTGTGCATCATAAAGTTCATTGCCTAATTCAACAGAACCTTCTGCTTTTTTTGGTTTTCCATCATCACCAAGAATAACTTCACCATTTTTCATATCAAACTGTGGTAAACCAGTTCCATCAGGTTTTACATCAACATCCCAAGCAATTATTTCTCTTTTTGTTGGAGTTCTTCCAATATTAAAATCTTTAACTTCTTGAGTATTCAAATTATATGAAGTATATTTACCATCTTTTATAGGATATTTTACTGCTCCATCAACAGACATTTCTTTTGTTGCTGCAAGTGCTGAAGTAGCTAAAAAAGTTGATAAACTGATACTAAGAAGAGCTGATTTAAGCTTTTTTGTGTTTTCTAATTTGAACATTATTACACTCTCCTTTATTTGTGATTTCCCAAGTTACAATAGCATTTCTATGATAAACCGATTCAACTCCAACAGCAGAAGTTTCTTGATCAATTGTTGGTTGAATATTTCCAAAATCATCATAAGATCTACTTGCTAATAATAGAGGTTTCCCTTCCCATTTAATAACATAAGAAAATCTTGTCCAAGATTTTGGTAGTACTAAACCTTTAAGTCTTGCCTCAACCCAATTATCTCCACCATCAAATGAAATATCAACACCTTTGATTGTTCCATGTCCAGACCATGCAAGTCCTTCAATTTCTACCATTTCACCTTTTCTCAAGTTTGTCCATGGTTTTTCAGGACATGGACTTGTAATTACAGAGTTAACTTCATTTACCCAAAAATATCTGATTGCTTTACCTGATTTTTGTAACATTGTATATTTTGAAGTTTCTTCTTTTGAGTGCCATGGTTTATCTGAAAATTCTAATCTTCTTAACCATTTAGTATTAAGATTTCCTTCCCATCCTGGAACTATTAGTCTAACTGGATAACCTTGTTCAGGTCTTAATGCTTCACCGTTTTGTCCCCAAACAACCATAACATCATCTAAAGCTTTTTCAACTGGAATACTTCTTGGATTTGAAGCATTATCACTACCTTCTGCTAACATCCAAATAGCATCTTTTTCAAGACCTAAATCATCTAAAATAGTTTTTAACATTACTCCTGTCCAAGAAGCAGCACTCATTAGACCTTTCATAAATTGTAAACTATTAAATTGTGGTCCTCTCCATTCTGGACTTCCATTTGCAGGACATTCAATAAAATAGATTCTTGACTCACTTGGATATTTTTTTAAATCTTCTAAAGTTAAAACTATCTCTTTTTTTACTTTTCCATGAATCATTAATCTCCACTCATTAGGATCAACATGAGCCGTTCCTCCATGATCTCTTGTGAAGAATAATCCATTTGGTGTAATAATTCCTTCTGATTCATGAATTGGACACATCGATACAGATGCATAGGCATCTCCTGATGAGAATAAATCATGGGTTCTTCTAATATTATTATGTTCATAAGGTGAGGGAATACCGTATAAATTTTTGTCTACAGGATCACCTAACTTTGTACCCCAAGGTGCTTCATTAATTATTGCTAGTTCATTTGCTTTTACTGATACTGGCGATAAAACTGATGCAGCACTTAAAGCTCCAGCAGAATAAATAGCTGTTTTTCTAAAAAAATCTCTTCTACTTGGTACTTCCATGGAATTAGATTTTACATCTTCTAAAACTTTGCTGTTTTTCAACTTCTACCTCCTACATTATTTGATTATATTTATAAAAATCATTTATCAAACAAATTATAGGTCTTATAACTTAAAACGAAACTTAATTTATTAATTTTTCTTATAATTTGTATGATAAGAATAGCATTAAAATAGCATTTTGTCCGTATTTTTTTAATGATATAACGATAAATGATTGTTCATTTTATTAAGATTAAATTGATGAATTCGATTGTTTTTATATCTTGAAAGAGCTGTATTAAAAAATTATTTTTTATAAAAAAGATGAAAAGTAAAAATATAAAATTTTTACTTTTCTAATTTAAACCACTTGTAAAGTTTTCTAATTAATATCATTAAAAATAATCCATCTACCATACTAGCAATAATAAATGAGAAATATTCAGACTGAGTTATTAAATTATAATTAAAAGATAACATTGCAATTGCTACCATAAATGTAAGAGGCATAGAATCACTAAGTGCAAAAAGTGCTGTTTGTTTAAATTTTAAATACTTAAAAAATACCAAATAAGAACTTATTAATCTAATAGAAATAATGGCTACTATTATAAAACCTGCATGTTGTAAAATATCTAAATCTATCATATCAAGTTTTACTGTTGAACCGGTATAAATAAAAAATATTGGTGCAAAAAAACCAAAACCAAAAGATTCAATTTTATCAAGAAGTTCGTGTTTTTGATTAAAAAACATTTTAAAGAATAGTCCAGCAGTAAATGCACCCAAAACAACATCTATTTTTAACAATAACATAATAGAAACTAAAATTAATAAAAGAGAAATAGAAAATCTTATATCTTGATCATATCTATCATTTTGAGAATCAGGAATAAGGAATTTTTTTAATTCAGGAAACCACCAAAAGGCGATATAAAAAACCCTTAAGCCTAAAATTGTAATTGCAACAACACTAATAACAGTTAAAATAGCAATAAAAAAGCTAATACTTAATCCATGTTCAGTCCAACCACTAAATAAAGTTAAAGCCAAAATACTTATGATTTCGCCAACAACACCAATAGATAAAGCAAGATTTAGCCAAGGTTCTTCTTTCCCATATTCTTTTATAAGCATCATAATCATACCTAAAGAGAAAATAGGTAAAGCAACGAAATAAGTAAGTCCTAAAGAGAAAAACCAACAAACAAATCCAGAGATTGAATACAACAAAATAAAATATAAAACTACATTTACAGCTAAAGTTGCTTTTATAATTTTTACAAGTTTAAAATTTATCTCAAGTCCGGCAAGAAACATCAAATAAACGAATCCAAATTTAGCAATTAATTTTAATGTTTCATCCGCATATATCAATCCTAAATAACCCGCAATTAGTCCTAAAACTATTTCAACAACAACAACAGGTGCTTTTATTATTTTTGAGACAATTGGTGCCATCATAATAATTGTACACACTGAAATCATTAAAAAAATTTTTTCCACTTATCTTACTCCTAACATATAACTATTATTCATATTTTATATATTTTATTATATTTGTCTTAAACTTAAGATTCTTCAGTATCTTTTATAATCATTCCTGCTTCTTTTAGAAAAGGACTTGCGACAAAAGTCATCTTTTTTATTTTGTCATATTTTGCGAATGATAGATATAAAATATCTTTAGCACGAGTCACTGCCACATAGAATAATCGTCTCTCTTCTTCTATGCTTCCACCTTTACTCATCAGTTTTCTATTTGGAAATCTTCCATCCATTAAGTCTATTACATAAACTTCTTTGAACTCTAAACCTTTACTTGCATGAATTGAAAGAAGATTTACTCCATCTCCTTCACTCATCTCACTTCCACCTAAAATCATTGAGTTTATAAATTTTGATAAGTCTTGAAAATTTCTTGATAAATTTTTTAAAAGCATTACTTTTCTATTTATTTTTGCAAGGGATTTTGTTTTTTGACTTGGATTTATTGTTCCATCTTTTTGTGTTGCTCTTTTCGTTGATAAAAAATCTTTTAATTTTGAATAAGCCATTGAAGAAGAGATACTTGCCACTAAAGTTTCTGGAATTTTTGTTCTTCTTAAATGTTTCATTAGTAAATAAATATCATATAAATATTTTCCACCATCAACATTTAATTTTGGATGTTTTAAAATTGGATTTCCTAAAAAAGCCTCTTCAAAATTACAATCTTTAAACTTTGAAATAGAACCTAATTCAATAAAATCATCAAAAAGTCCAAGTTGTCTATTTTTGACTTTTCCATTTTCATAAGGATTATTTATATCTCCTCTTGGTGAAAAAAGACCTTTTAATAAATCTCCATCTCCAAGTTTTATAAGTGCATCAAAAACATCTTTTGCAATTGCTTTTCCAATACCTTTTCCATGTTCAACCACATGAATAAAAGCCATCATATCGTTGTGTGTGATTTGCATAACTAAAACATCTAAAATAAATTTTATTTCAACAGAGTCAAAAAAACTCATTCCACCTTTTCTTTTTGCTGGAATCGAAAACTCTCTTAAGTTTGCTTCTATTCCATCTGCACTTGAGTTATTTCTATAAATAATCGCAATATCGTTGTGTGGTGTTGTGCTTTTTGAAATTAGTTCTGAGATGTATTCATATTGAGAAAAAAGTTCATTAAAAGCCAATAATTTTGGCTTATGTTCATTCTCAGTTCGAACAACTTCAAGTTTTTTTTCATAAACTCTTTCATTGTATTCTATAACTTTTGTAGCTAAATCTAAAATGGGTTTTGTTGAACGATAATTTTTTCGTAAAGTAAATACTGTTGCATTTTCATATCTTGTAGCAAAAGTGGAAATAATCCCAATATCAGAACCATTAAAAGCATAAATACTTTGGTCATAATCTCCAACACAAAATAAAGATTTTGGTTTAAAAGCATCAAGAAGTCGTCCTTGTAGAGGGTTTGTATCTTGATATTCATCCACTAAAATCTCTTTAAAACTAAAATCTTTGTCTTTTAATGTATCCAACATAATTGTTAGTAAATCATCAAAATTTGCATAACCATATTTTATTTTTAATTCATTAAATTCATCAACAACATCTTCATAAATCATAATATAAATCTCATGGCTTGGGCTTTTTGATTTTATCCAATCTCCAAAATTCTCACCATCATTTGAATTTAGATATAAAGAGTACATATCATATAAATATCCACCATCATAGGGATTTGCTTCATCAGTTCTATCAAAAAATACTCTTTTTTCATAAACTGATTTAAATAGTGTTTTTAATTCATTTGGTTGTTTTAAAGTAATATTTACATTTAATTCTTTTAGAAGTTTATAAGAAACAGAGTGAAAAGTTCCTGCCATAATTTGTTTTGCAATATCTTTTCCAAAAAATTTAGCAACTCTTGATACCATTTCGGCTGCTGCTTTATTTGTGAAAGTCAAAAGTAAAATTTCATTTGGTTTAACTCCACTATTTATAAGTGTTGCTATTCTTCCAACTATTGTAGAGGTTTTACCAGTTCCCGCACTTGCAATTATAAGATTATAACCAGCACCACAAGTTGCAGCACTAAGTTGTTCTTGATTTAGGTTTGATAAAGGCATGGATTAGTTTGTTGTATTTGTGAAAAGTTTTATCATTTCGAAATGGTATCATAATAGAATTAAGAGAGATTGAAATAAAAAAGGGATGTCTTTTGACACCTCCTTTTTCACACAAGGAAACATAAAAATTATTTTGTCTAAAAAATTTATCTTAAAGCGTCATATAAATAAGTCGCTGCGTCAACTTACCTACAAAAATATTTTACCAGCTCATAATTAACTAAAATATAATCGAAGATTAACAAATAGTAAACTATATTTTACTATTTTTAACAATTTGTTGTAGGAGTTTGTAATATCCAATTATTAAAATAATTCCTATATAAATAAATTGAGTTATATTTATGGATTTTTGAGCCATAATCCAATGAATTGTACTTAAAATTAAAGAGATATAAACTAACTTATGATAATTATTATATTTTCTAAACAACTGTTTAGAAGAAGTAATTGCCATAAATAAAAGTATAAAAAATGCAATCATTCCTAGATAAATAAATGGTTTGTCCAATGTCTCTTTTATAATAAATTCAAAATCAAATAAAGCATCAAAAACTATAAAATTTATTAGATGTAACAAAGCATAAAAAAAGGACAAAAGTCCAATTTCTTTTCTATATTTCATAAGATTTATTTTATTTTTTATCATGGAAATAATTATAGAAATAAATAAAATTATAGTTGCACTAACACCTGTGATTGTGTAAATATATTTTATTGGGTCGTTTACATCATCAAGTATAAACAATCTAATAAGTAGATAAACTATTGGTAAAAATGCTATTAAATAAATAAAAAATCTTTTCATTATATAAACTTTGTTAAATCCATTTTTGTATAAAGTCCTGATACTTCTTTTTCATAACCATTAAACATTAAAGTATTTTGTTTTAAAAAACTTCCTAAAACTCTCTCTTTTTTTTGAGACCATCTTGGATGATCAACATTTGGATTTACATTTGCATAAAATCCATATTCATCAGCATTTTCTTTTTGCCAAGTATTTAGTGGTTCTTTATCCACAAAAGAGATTTTAACTATTGATTTTATTGATTTAAATCCATATTTCCAAGGAACAACCAGTCTAATTGGTGCACCATTTTGTTTTGGCATAATTTCACCATAAAGCCCAATCGCTAAAAATGATAAATCATTATAAGCTTCATCAATTCGTAAACCCTCAACATAAGGATATTCAACAGCTCCAAAAGCACCTCTTTTTTGGTCAGGAAAACTAGAAGTATCAACTAAAGTTTCAAATCTTATATATTTTGCACTTGAAAGAGGTTTTACTTTTTTTATCAAAGAGCTAAGTGTAAAACCATTCCAAGGAACAACCATACTCCAGCCCTCAACACACCTAAATCTGTAAATTCTCTCTTCCAAAGTAAGCTGTTTTTTTAAATCATCTAAATCAATTTCCATTGGATTTTCAACTAAACCATCTATTTTTATTTTCCAATTATCTGTTTGTAAAGTATGTGCAATGTCTTTTACTTTTGCTTGATTTGTTGTGAATTCATAGAAGTTGTTGTGAGAAGTTATTTGTTCATAAGTGTTTAATTTTAGATTATTTTTATTTTCATCTTTTATAAAATCAAGGGTAATATTTGGAAGATTTTCTTTTGCAAGAAGTTCCATAACAGCGCCACTTGTTACAAGGGAAGCGACACCTAGTTTTATAAAACTTCTTCTTTTTTCAAATAATTCTTTTGGAGTTACTAAATTTTCATTAATTTGCCAAGATTTTTTCTTAATTATAATCATTAAATAGCCCTTTCATATTTTCCATATTATAGAAATTTTATGTAAAGGCTATGTTTAGTAAAAAGAAATTATTTATTTCCCTTTTAATAAAATAGTTATATATTTACTTGACCATACAAGCAGTCCAATAATCAATAAAATTGCAGTAAGGTTTATAAAAAATATATAATTTAAACCAAAATTAAAACTAAACGAAGAAAAGATTCTAAGTAATGCTATAAACTGAACAACAATAAAAATAAATATTGCAAAATTACTTGCATGGGGCGTTGTTCCTGAATGTCCCAAAATTACCCGTGTTCCAAAACCAATAAGAACAGTTAAAAAATATCCAAGTGCCATAGTATGAATTACCGCTTTTTCAAAAATTATAGTTGGGTCATAAAATGCCATTAATCCTTCGATAATTGATACAAAAAAAGCTACTGGAATCCAGTAAAGTCCTAAATATAAAACCCACATAATAGCAGGTGATTTGAAAAATGGTAATTTCCATTTTATTAATTCTCTAGTAATTATTATAAATAAAGGAATATCTGCTAATAAATTTATTTTTGCATTATCAAAAGACAATAAAATTACTTTAAATGCTAATAATGAAAAAAGTATAGTAAGTAAATTTACACTTTTATTCGCCACATAACTTGGAACTTTTGCAGTAGTAAAAAAAGGAATCATTCTTTGTGATATTGCAAAAATAATCATAAAAAGAAATAGATAAAATCCTCCATCTATTGCAAATCTTGAAAGTTCATAAGCATAAGGAAAATTTAAAGAAGAGATTATAAATAAACTGTGAAAAACAAGTCCTGAAAAAAGAGCTATTAAAACCCATTTTGTGTCTTCTTTTATTTTTACGATACTTTTTTTATGGATTGAATAAAGTAGTTTAAAACTCATAATCTGAGCTATTAACATCAAAATTTGAAAAATAAAAGTAGCTTTTGAATAAAAAATAAGAGTTAAAAAAATTCCTAAAGAGGCAAAGAAGTATAATAAAAATTGTTTCATATACTCTTGTATTTGAATTTCTGCTTGTATCAAAAATCGTGGGAAAACAACAAATAAAAATCCTAAAAAGAACTGAATAAAAATAACAAAAACCATAGTATAGGCGTGATAAGTTAAAACACTATTATCTAAAATTAGAGTATTTGAATAAACTGATACAAATAAAGACATAAAAAGAATTAAAAATAAAATACCACTTGTAAAAAATGGTTGATGAGGTTGAGAAGAAAACTTCTTATACCATGAAAAAAACATAATTTCTCCTGAAATAAAGCCACTTTAAAAGTGGCTTTTTAATTTTGAGAATTATATCTAGTATAAAAATAAAAATCCTTGATTTTAAACAAGTGAGCTTAATATACTAAGCCTTTTAAATCATCATAAGCTTTACAAGCTTCTTTTAGATTCATACCACAAGCTTTTGTAAATAATTCAAGAGCTTTAATATTATTTTTTTCTAAATCTTCATCTTCAATATACATTATTCCTAAATTATAACAAGATTTTGCATAACCTAAATTACAAGATTTTTCATAAAGTATCGCTGCTCTTGATGGATTTTTTTCAACTCCATCTTCATTTTTATATTTTAATGCTAAGTTATAACAAGCTTTTGAATGATTTAAATTACAAGCTTTTGTCAAATATTCAACTACTTTAAATGGATTTTTTTCAACTCCATCTGCCACTGCATACATATTTGATATATTATAACAAGAAGCACCAAGTCCTTCATCACAAGTTTTTTCATATAAAGCTAATGCTTTTTTTGCATCTAATCTAACTCCATAACCATTTTGATACATATATCCTAAGTTATAACAAGCTTTTGTATGTCCATCATCACAAGCTTTTGAGAAAGCTTCTGCTGCTTTAAAATACTCTTGCTCAACTTCCGTTCCATTGTAATATAAAAGTCCAAGGTTATAACATCCAGATGATGCACCCTCATCACAAGCTTTTTTAAATATTTCTACGGCTTGTTCATTGTTCCCTTTTTTATATTGTTCAAAACCATCATTTACAGCAGCTGCAAATAAGGTTTGTAAACCTAACAAAAAAAACAGAGTAATTTTTAATAAATTTTTTAACATGATTTTTCTCCTACTAATAAATTTAGTGTAATTCATTATACAACTTATTTGAGGTATTAAGATAAAAGGAAAAAAGTCATCAAAATGATGACTTTTTTATTTAAGAATTAGTGGCAAGAACCACAACAAGAAGTAGATACAGATTCATTAACTGCTGCTAATGCTGCTTCATAATTTGGCTCTTCTGTAATTTCTGGACAAATTTCTTTATAAGTAATAATTCCTGAAGCATTAATTACAAATACTGCTCTACAAGTAACACCTGCTAATGGTCCTGAAGAAAGTAAAACACCATAAGATTTTGCAAAAGCTTTTGCTCTAAAATCAGAACCAACACTTAAGTTTGAAATCCCTTCAGTTGTACAAAATCTTCCCATTGCAAATGGTAAATCCATAGAAACTACGATTACTTCTGCATCTTCAATTTTTGCTGCTGCTTCGTTGAATTTTCTAGTTTCAGCTGCACAAACTGCTGTATCTAAAGAAGGAACTACAACTACGATTTGAGTTTTACCTTTTTCTCCACCAACTTGAACATCTGATAAATCTTGTGCTACTACAGTTACAACTGGTGCAATATCTCCAACTTTTACGTCAGTTCCACTTAAAGTTACTTCATTACCTTTTAATTTTGTTGTTGCCATTTAT
>JAIELU010000111.1 GCA_019752775.1 Campylobacterales bacterium
ATGAAAAGTTAAAACTTTTTTATATAGGAAAAGAAAAAATCAATGAATCAGATTTTACTCCTTTAGTTTATAAAAACAAAGATTTAACAACTCATGCGGCAATCATTGGAATGACAGGAAGTGGAAAAACAGGTCTTGGAATTTCACTTTTAGAAGAAGCTGCAATTGATAATATTCCCTCAATTATAATTGACCCCAAAGGTGATATGGGAAATTTACTTCTTACTTTTCCAAATTTAAATGGAAGTGATTTTGAACCTTGGATTGAAGAACAAGATGCTGTTAATAATGGGTTGAGTATTGCTGAACTTGCTTCAAAAACTGCACAACTTTGGAAAACTGGACTAGAAACAGATTTTCAAAATCAAGAAAGAATTCAAAAATTAAAAGATTCAGCTGATTTTACTATTTATACACCTGGAAGTAGTGCTGGTGTTCAAATATCAATTCTTTCATCTTTCAAAGCTCCAAGTATTGAAGTTTTAGAAGATAGTGAATTATTAGTTTCATTAATTAGCTCAACTGTTAGCTCACTATTATCATTGATTGATGAAAAAGATGATAGTTCATCAAAAGAGTCTATTTTAATTTCATCTATTTTTATGAACTCTTACTCTTTACAAAAAGATTTAACTATTGAAGAGTTAATTTCATTTATCGTAACTCCACCTTTTTCAAAAGTTGGAATTTTTGATTTAGAGACATTTTTTCCTCAAAATGAGAGATTAAAACTGGCTTTAAAACTAAATACAATTATTGCAAATCCCTCTTTTAAATCTTGGATTGAAGGTATTCCTTTAGATATTTCAAATCTAATGTATGATGAAAATGGAAAAGCAAAAGTTTCTATATTTTCAATTGCCCACTTAAATGATTCACAAAGAATGTTTTTTGTTTCACTTTTATTAAACCAAATGGTTTCATGGATGAGAAGACAAGAGGGAACAACATCACTTAAAGCCCTACTTTATATGGATGAAATTTTTGGATATTTTCCACCAAATGCAAATCCACCATCAAAACAACCAATGCTTACACTTTTAAAACAAGCAAGATCTTTTGGTGTAGGAATCATACTTTCTACTCAAAATCCTGTTGATATTGATTACAAAGGTTTAGCAAATATTGGAACTTGGTTTATAGGACGTTTACAAACAAAACAAGATAAAGAAAAAGTAATTGATGGTTTAAGTAGTGCCGTTGATGGAAAAATAGATAAAAATGAAATAGAAAATCTTCTATCAAATCTTGAAAAAAGAACTTTTATTATGAAAAATATAAATGAAGATGGAATAAAAGTTTTTCAAACAAGATGGGCTTTATCATACTTAAAAGGTCCAATTACAAAAGAGCAAATCAAGTTTTTGATGGCAGATAAAAAGCTAAGCTCATCAGCTATTAAAGAAGAAATTTTAACTCCTAAACAAAAAGTTGAAACGACAAATAAACAAAATAGTTTAAAACCTTTGATTCCAAATATTTTAGAGCAAAAATATTCATATTCTTCACAAAGTGATAGTTACTATTTACAAGCATATTTACTTTGTAAATGCTCAATTCATTTTGCAGATGCTGTTAAAAATATTGATTTAACACAAGAGTTAAATTATGGATTTTATTTACAAAAAGAGGCTTCAAATATTAATTACGAAGAGTTCGAAGAACTTAATATTTCATCTGTTGAAGCAAAAGAGAGATTAAACTCAAACTATTATGAAACTCCTGTTTTTATTCAAAATGAAAAAGAGTTAAAACAGATTCAAAAAGATTTTGCTGATTATGTTTATAGAAATTCGAAATTAACTCTATTTAAAAATGATTTTTTTAAAATTATCTCAAAACAAAATGAGAGTTTAACTGATTTTAAAATCAGAATCCAAGATAGATTAAATGAAAGAATAGATGAGCAAGTTGAAAACTTACAAATAAAATTCAAAAAAACAAATGATTCAATTGATGATAAACTAGATAAACTCTTTGATAAAAAAGAAAAAGAGGAACTACAAGCTAGTTCTACTACAACTGATACGATTATAGCAATAGGAACATCACTTTTAGGAGCTTTTTTTGGAAAGTCAACAACTGCTTCAACTTTAGGGAAAGTGGCTTCAAGCGCCAAAGGAGCTACTCGCATTTTAAAAGAGAGAAGTGATGTTAAATATGTTGAAAATGATATTCAACAATTACAAATACAAAAAGATGAACTTCAAAAAACCCTTGAAGATGAAATAGAAAAAATAAATGAAGAAAATAAAATCTCAAATTTTGAAATAGAAGAGATTTATATAAAACCAAAAAGAACAGATATTTTTAATGTGAAAATAGAACTATTATGGAAAGAAGAATAAATAAAAAAGCCAATGAAAGTGATATATTGCAAATAAAAAATCAAAGAGAAATCTGTTATAAATGCTATAGACCAAAAACTTCATGTATTTGTGAACATATAATAAATCCAATAAACACAAATACAAAGTTTGTTATTTTGATGCATCCAAAAGAGTTTAGAAAAACAAAAAATGGAACAGGTCATATGACAAATAATTCTTTAGAAAATTGTGAGTTATATGTAGGAATTGATTTTACAAATCACAAAAGAGTAAATGAATTACTAAATAATGAAAACTATGAAGCTTTTATTTTATATCCTGATATAAATAGTATAAAATTAAATACTCAAAAACTTCCAAATGAAAAAAAAGCATTAATTTTCATTATAGATTCAACTTGGCCTTGTTCGAAAAAAATATTAAGACTAAGTACTAATTTACACAATTTAAGAAAAGTTAGTTTTGAACATGATAAATCTTCTCAATTCAAAATAAAAACTCAACCAAATCAATATTGCTTATCAACAATTGAATCAACTTTATGTTTATTAGAACAATTAAATCTTCAAAATATAGAAAATATCCCATCAAAATCATTAGAAAAATTTTTAATACCTTTTGAAAAAATGGTTGATTATCAAGTAAAATGTGCCTTTGATGAAAATGATGTTAGATATAAAATTCCATATAAAAAAGCTATTTAGTGTATAAAGTAAACTTTTTGTTAAACTTACATTTAACTAATAATAATTTATTAATGTTTTTAATGAAAATTTCGATATTTTAAAATCTTTATTTATATAAAACTATTTTGGAGATTCCTCAAATGCCTAAATTAAAACTTGTCCTTTTTGCTTTATTAATTAACTACTCTTTATTTGCAAATACACAAAATTCTTTTGAAATAGATTCAAAGAAAAATATAAAATCTCTTTTAACTAAAAACTATGAAAATTTATTAATAAGTAAAATAAATCTAGAAAATTATTACTATACAAATGATTTCAAACCATATTGGATTAATGAAAAAGGAGTAAAAGATATAGGTTTATCACTTTTAGATAAAATCAAAAATGATCCTGTATTAAAACCTCATGTTACTCAACTATTTAGATTAGATCAAGTAATAAATACTCTAAACTCTTTGGATAAATCAAATCCTAAATATCTTGAAAATCTTGTAAGAATGGATTTTATGTTAACTGAATTATTTGATAGATATGTTACATATTTAACAAAAGGTTCTATAAAATGGACTACTTTTGAAGAAAAATTAACTGAACTTGAGAAAGAAACAGAAATAAAAGCATCTTGGAATAAATACTCTTTAAATAAAGATTCAAAGCTTTTATTAAAAAAAGTTATTGAAAGAAATGATTTATCAAGTGTTTTAGATGAAATAGATTTTAATTATCCTCAAGTAAAAGAGTTGATTTCAGCTATTGGTGAACTTGAAAAAGTATCAGCAAAAGGTGGATATACAAAAATTCCTGAATCTAAATCTTTAAGAGTTGGTGATGTATCTGAAACTCTTCCTTATTTGAGAAAAAGATTATTTGAAAGTAATGATTTAACAGTTCAGTGTGAAAATAATATTGAAGCTCAAAATTTAATAACACACAGTATTAATACAAATGAAAATACCTTAAATGAAATAAATCCTGAAATTGAACAAGTAAGTAATAATTGTGAAAATATTTTTGATGAAGATTTAAAAAATGCAGTTATATCTTTTCAAAAAAAACATGGTTTATCTTCAGATGGTGTAGTTGGTGGACAAACACAAAGATTTCTTAATATTTCAGCAGATAAAAAAATCTCAATAATTAGATTAAATTTAGAAAGAATGAGATGGCTACCTAGAGATTTAGGTGAAAAATATTTAGTTATAAATGTTCCTGAGTATAAATTAAGATTATATGAAAATAATCACATTGTATTAAATATGGCTGTAATCGTTGGAGATAAGAAGTTTCCTACTCCAATTTTCTCAGATAAAATATCTTATGTAGTTTTAAATCCTAGCTGGAATATTCCTGATAGTATTGCAAAAAATGAAATTATTCCAAAACTTTTAAAAGACCCTAATTATTTAGCAGATAAAGGAATAGATATTTATGCTGGATGGAATGGGACTCCTGAAAAAGTTGATTCAAAAAATATAATAGATGGTGCAATTTTAGAAGATGAAGAGTATCTTAGAAATTTTAGATTCTCTCAAACTTCAAATCATGATAATCCACTTGGAAAAATGAAATTTATGTTCCCTAATAAATACTCTGTATACATCCATGACACTCCTGCAAAGAGTTTATTTGAAAATGCAAGAAGAGCTTATTCTCATGGCTGTATTAGGCTTTCTAAGCCAGAGGAATTACTTTCTATAATTGCAAATGAAGATAAAAATTTAGATATTCTAAAAGCAAATGAAATTTTAACAAGTAAAGTTAGTGAAAAATCTATTAGCCTAGATAAAAAGATTCCTATACATATAATTTATTTAACTTCATGGGTTGATGAAAATGGTGTTTTACAATTTAGAGATGATATTTATAATTTTGATAAAATGCAAAAAGAGTTATTGTTTTAACTCTTTTTGATATTAATATATTTAGATAGATTGTTCTAGTTTTTTTAGTCTTTTCTTTTCAACTAACATTTTATCTTGGAATTGTTTACTTTTATCTCTTGCAAATGCTTGCATATCTTCAACTTCATCCATTTCATCCATGATTTCAACACCCAATAAAGTCTCAATTGCATCTTCTAAAGTTATAACTCCACTTGTTTGACCATAATTATCATGAACAATAAATAAGTGTGTTTTTCTTTTAACAAATAAGTCTATTAGAACTGAAACAGGTACATTTTCAGAGATTTTATGAACAGGAACTGTAATATTTCTCAATAAAGTATTATCTCGTTCTTCAACGCTCTCTTCTAAAATAGTTTGATTAAATACTACTCCAATAATATCATCTATTGATTCATTATAAATTGGTATTCTTGAGTGAATATACATTTTATCATCTTCAATAGCTTCTTCAACTGTTATATCTGCTTGTAGTGCAAAAACAACACTTCTTGGAGTCATAATTTCTTTTGTTTTAATATTTTTTAGTTTAAAAAGATTTTCAATTAAAACACTCTCTTTAGAATGAATAGAACCCTCTTTTTCTCCCATAGTTACAACGGCCATAACTTCTTCTCTTGAGAAATTAATTTCTTCTTTTTTACCTTTTGAAATGTAGTTTGTAATAAAACTTGAAAACCATACTATAGGGAAAGTTATTTTTATCATGATTGAAATTAAATACGCAGATGGAATCAATAAATTTTTCCAGTAAATCGCGCCAATTGTTTTTGGAATAATTTCAGATGTATAAAGAATCAATAAAGTTAATATAAATGCAATTAATGCTTGCCATTCCGTACCAAATAATATTTGTGCTTGAGCTCCAACACCTGCTGCTCCCATTGTATGGGCAAAAGTATTAAGTGTCAAGATTGATGATATTGGTTTATCAATATTAGCTTTTAACTCTTTTAATCGTTTAATACCATTTTCATTTCCTTCATTGTCTTTTTTTGATAAAGTCTCAATATATGAAGGTGTACTTGAAAGTAAAACAGCCTCTAAGATAGAACATAAGAAAGATACAAATAACGCAATTAGAAGATATGTGATTAGAAGGGTCATTTTTTGCACCCCATGTAAGAGAAGTTTAAAGTACGCCTATAATAGGAGTCGGTTTGATTCATTTTTTCTGTCCTTTTTAAATTTTGAGCTATATTATAACATAAGTCTAGATAAAATTTTCACTTAATTAAAGAAATATTATTTAAAACATGGTGTATATTTTCTACAGTTAAATGATGTTTATCTTCAAGTATTTTCATAAAAAATCTAACTTCTGCATTTGTAAAACCATCAAGTTCTTTATCTTTTATAGAAATATTATTTTCTTCAAGTCTAACTCTTTTTAGTTTTCCATTTGTCTCTTTTGCATAATAAACAATATCCAGTTGTGTTTGATTTACTTTTTCTATGGTTACTATTATTCTGTCTGATTTAATTTTTAAATCAAACTCTGGATAAAGGATTAAAAACTCTGGTGTATTTATAAATCCAATATATAATTTTGTATAAATATCAAAAAACAACCCAAGTTTTGGAGATGAAAAAAACTTCAAATCAACTGTAAACTTTGAATTTTCTCTTGATTTATTTAAAATCCACTCTAAAGTGGGAAAATATTGGAATTTTGTATATTTTACTTTTAGAGCTTCTATATATTTAGAATGTTTTGGAGCTTTTAGAGTTTGAACATCATTTTTTACTTTTTTAGCAAAAATGATTTTTTCGATTAATTCTTCATCTTCTAAATCTTTTGTTATCCAAATAGTTGCATATGATGGGAAATTTTTAAGTCCTGTTGAACCAACTGTTACAACAATCAAAGCTTTAATTATTAAAGTTGGAAAAATCATTTTTAAAAGAGCATATTTTTTTGTAAGTCTTTTATTTAAACTTGAAGTTTTTTTTGAAGTACTCATTTCTACAAAATAAACGCTATCTTTTGTAAAAAATAAAGCATCAAATTCACTAATGTCTTTATAAGCTGATTTATAAACTATTTGAGAACTTCTATCTATTAAAAGTCCACTTTTAATATATAAATTTTCCTTATCTTGATAAGGACCTTTTAATACAAATCTTGTGATTTCATCTTGAGTAAGTGCATATTTAAGCAAAAGTTCATAAACAATATTTTCGTAAATTTCACCTTTAAAGCTACTATATGCTGAAATATATGATAAATCTTCTTTTGAAGTGTTGTTTTTTACTAAAGCTTTTAAGCTTTTACTATCGTATGAGTAATGAAAAAGATTTTCTTTTATATCTTCTATTTCTAGTTGTTTTATTTTATCTGTTATTGTAAATTGCAAGTTTTCTCTTCTAATTCTTAAGTGGATTGATTATATCTAAAATTTTTTTAAATAGCTTAAATATTATCTTTAGTTTTAAAAAAATTTATCTTTCCTAAATCATCAAACTTCATAAATATATTTAACTCTTCAATAAAACTAACATCTAGTTTATCAAAGGTTCTTTTCATGCGATTATATCTTCCAAAATGATTTTTCTCTTGTGCTTTTTGCATACCACGAATCAAATAATGATAACGCACTAATTTTTTTGTATATTCTGAAACTTTCCAATTTTTAATGATATGATAACTCATCTCTTCGTGATTGTGAAATGAATACTCTTTTGTAACCTTGTCCTTTTCATCTTGAAAAGCAACATAAGGTTTTCCAATATCATGCAAAAATGCAGCAGGAATCATCTTATATTCTTTGGCTTTTAAAACCTGCATCACAACTGCTAAAGTGTGGACTAAAACACCAAATCTATGCCATTTGTTTTGTTTGATAAATAGAGTTGTGAAAAACTCTTTTTTTAGGATTCTTTTTGATTTCATGAAGGAATTGTAGCATTAAGTTGTTTTTATGTCATTTAGGTAGAATATTTCACTACAATAAATATATTTAAAAAGGCAAATATTCAATGAATAATTTTGAAAGAAACATACAACAAATGTTTGATGGAATTGACTTATGTTTAAAGCAAAAATTACAGTTTCCGACATTAGCATTAATTTACACAATTATTGATAATTTTGCATACACTGCATATAGAGATATCTCTGTTGAAAAAAGATATAAAAAATGGATTATTGAATATATGTTTAAAGAAAAAAAATTAAATGTTACGCCTATGGACTTATATTCTGCTAGATGTGCAATTATTCACACATTAACACCTAACTCAAGAAAATCTAATGATAAACAAGCTTTTGTAATTGTTTATACTTGGGGTAATAAAGATGTAGAAATTCTTGAAAAAAGTATTACTAACTCAAATGAAGATTTAAAAGCTTTACATATAAATGATTTGTATGATTGCTTAATATTAGGAACAACAAAATTTCTTGCTAGCGATATTTTAAAAGATGAAAATTGTATAAAAAGAATAAATGAACATTATGGAACTATATCAGAAGAAAATTTAATTAACTACAATAATCATTTTAAATAAAACTTAACAAATTGTAATATTTTCAGTTATTAATCCTAAAAATTTATATAATACAAAATATAAATTTCAAAGGCTAAAAATGCAAGAGTTAATAATCAATGAAAACAATTAGGAGCAAATCTGAAAGATTTGGGCAAAAAATAGTTTGCCTTTTCAAAATTTGATATTAATAGTTTAGATTTATTAAAAAGATTAGAATAATCTAATCTAATCTCTTAAAATCATCATCTTCACTTCCATCTTTTTTTCTATTTTTAAATTTCCACATGGTAATAAAGTATTTAGCAGATACAAAACTTAAAATTAGTGATATAACAAAAAGTCCAATATATAATAAAAGAACTGTTATTTCCATACTAGATCCTTTTTTTGTTTGTCCTAGAAATAAGCTTTCGCTTATTTCTCTTCTTTTTCTTCACCAAATGTTTTTACTAATCCAGTAATTAATTCTTTTGTTTCTTCATTAGTTAATTTAGCTTCTGGATGAGTTGGTAAATAAAACCATAGTGGCATATCTCCACTTCTTAACTCTTTTGCAGCTTCATCACCTTTATTTTTTTTCTGAGAACCCCATGCTGAAACATTAAAATGTTCTCTTCCTTCATCAATATCCATTTGAATCAGCCATGATACTGGAGCAATTTTACTATACCAAGGGTATTTTGTTTCATTTGAATGGCAGTTTGCACATGCATTATTAAACAATTCCTTAGTTCTTGTAGAATCCCATGTTGGTTCGCTAATAATTGGGGGATTTGTATATGTCTTTCCATAAGGTACAAACTGTATACCAATTGCAAAAACTATAATACCTATAGCTAATTTTCCTATCATTTTATATCTCCTAAAATCATTAATTTTATATTTAGTACATTATACATGAAAAGTATCAAGAAGCAATTAACAATTTAGAATCAACAAAAAAAGTATAAAATATAATCTGCTATAATCAATCCTATGAAAACATTTATTATACAAAACTGGAACAAACTTTTATTAGTTGCCTTTACCCTCTTCGCTCTTTGTTTTGCTTTGACTTTTACTATTGATGATAATGCAAAAAAACTTGTTGATGATTCATTCAAACAATCTGTTATTGTATTTGGAAGTGCAAAAGCTTTAAATGCTGTGATTTCACTAGCGCAAGGAACAGAATTAAACCTGCCTTTTGTAATAGTTGCAGTTGGAGAAATACTTGACCCTATAAATGACTTAGTTGAACAATTTTCCCTTGTGATGTTAGCAAGTATGGTTTCCCTTGGTATTCAAAAAATCTTGCTAAATTTTGTGACAAATGATATTTATAACTATATTTTATTTGCTTTTATTATAGTTTTTAATATTTGGCTTTTTAATCGT
>JAIELU010000114.1 GCA_019752775.1 Campylobacterales bacterium
GTGTGATTTCATTAATCCTTTTGAGTATGTAATATCATAAGCAGGAGACAAACTCCACTTTCCATTTTTATCCATTAAATAAGCAAAATTCTTTGCGTGATCATCAAAATTTAAACAAATAATATTTAATATCATTCTTTTGAAAAGTTCTTCTATATTTTCTTGAGATTTACATACATTTCTAGTGAGCATAAATAGATATTCATAAGATGTGGCTTTTAAAATTGAAATATCAAGATGCATCAATCCAGCTGCTGTACACATATGTATTTTTTCATCATTATCATCTCTATCAAATCTTTTTACTAAAAGATGTTTAGCATCACCTTCGTTGATTAATTGAAATTCTGAAGTATTTATACCTACTTCTTTTGCCATAGACATAAATATATATTCTAGTTTTGTCAAACCAATACTTCCAACTCCTTCATAAATTTCATCAAATTTAATAATTGCTCTTATATAACCTTGATGAAGCTCTTTTTTATTTAATCTAATCTCTTTTGTATCATAATTATATTGAACAAGCATTTTAGGTCTTCCACCACCAATTGGAGAAACACTTTGTCTAATATTCATTAAACTTTCAATTGAAGAATCATCACTTTGTATTCCTTGCTTCATCTCTTCATATGCTTCTTTTGCATTGATTGCAATATCAGAAGTTACAGCAGTGTCATCTTCTTTTGGAACATATTCAATTGCTCCCATTCCCCTATCACCGATAAAAGCTAATTTATGTAAAAGTGTTACTTCAAAAGGTTTAAGACCTTGCTTCTCAAAATATCTGTCAATAAAAGGCATCCCATGTTTATCAGGAAGTGAATCAAAGAATACTCCAGCAATTCCTTTATAAAGATTCATATGATCAGGATTTGTATAAGCATCTTTTGTTTTTGAAGTATGAAGTTTAATTGGAGATATTTCTAAGCCTTCTAATTTAAACTTCTTATCATATTCAAAATAGATAACTCCTTGATGTTCAATCATTGTTCCTATTCTTTTACCATAAATATATGCGTTTATCTCTTCCATGAAATCAACCTTTTCTTACTCTTTTTTTCTCTTTATACTTTTTTTCATTTCTGATTTCATCAATTGAAGTAAATTTTTCTTGCATAATTAGATTTTCTAATTTAGGTGTCATATCAAGAGCAATCATTATATTTACAATATTTTCAAATTTTGTGCTTTTTGTACTCATAAAATTTGCATAAGCTTTTGAAGACATACCAGCTGCTTTATATAAATCAACTTGAGTCATATTTTTCCTAACTCTTTGTTTTTCTATAACATCAACAAACTTTTCCATAATATCAAATGGAGTCATAAATTCAATCATAATTTACCTTTTTGGTGTAAGTAAAATATCTTTAATGGAGTTATTTTATCTTTTATAATAAATTATATCATAAGTATTAGAAACTTTTTTATAAATAGTATATTTCTTGAAGTTTTAAAAGAATCTATCATTAATTACAAATATATGATCAAATATTACTCTTCATTTTTCTTTGCTGAAAAGAAAGCAATTCTAATAATGCCTAATAAAATAGGTATTAATAAAATAAATCTACTAACTAGTATTGTTGCGATAGCTTTTCTTTTAAACTATAGCTACTTCTTCTCTAAAGTTTTTGCAACTTTAGAAAGCTCTTTCATTAAATAATCATATTTTCTAGATTTCTCATAGTGTTCTAAAAATGGTGTAATCCATTTTGGAACAGGTATTATTTTATCATTTGTTTTAAATCCCCAATTATTAATTGTTGAATAAGGTATATCAGCAATTATTGAAAAATCCTTAATTGATATATTTAACTCTTTTAATTTTGCGTTAAACTCTTCTTTTGTCATTAAAATATCCATTATTATTTATATTAGTAATTATTATAACATATGATTGCTATATCAGATAATTTTTGATTAAAAGACAACTTGTTTAAGTAAAACATATCAATTTTTAACTATATTAGATATAAATATGGTAAATTTAATCCTTAATAGTTAATTTAATATTGACAAGCATAACTTAATTAGATTATAATTACTTAAATATTATCTATAATAGATAATAAATCATAATTAAATACAAGGGGAAAAAATGGAAAGTTTATTAACATTAATAACAATAATTGGACTTATATATTTGATTTTTAAGATTTCAAGATTATATTATGACAAGCCAACACTACAAGAGTATGTAGAACAAAATCCTCAATGTAATACTGGAAATGGAATTAAGTGTTTTAATTGTGGTTCAAAATCTATTAAAAACTGGGGAATAACAAATCCAAATAGTTATAATCGAATTCATATATGTAATCATTGTGGAATACAGTTATATAGAAGCTAAAGTTTTAAGCATCCTAAAGATGCTCAAACTTTTATTTAATCTCTTTTATTTCACTGACTTCTAGTTTTGAATCAGATTGATAATATCCTAGTTGTTTTAAATCATCTAATACATTTTGAGCATTAAATGTTAAAACATCAGCTGGTTGTTCTTTATATAGTTTTATCATTAACATTGTTCTTCTTGGTATTTTATGAATATTACATTTTGAAGTAACAACATTTTCAAACATAGCAAATTCACACTTAGATAAATACTCTTTTACAGAAGTTACCATTGAACCATTAATATTTGAAACAGATTGAGGTTCAATTATTGCAAAATATTTCATATTTTTTTGCAGTGCTAATTCAGCAGATACTTGTAAACTAGCTCTTACAGAGTTATTTAAATTAGTATGTGTGAATGTACTAGATTCACCTAACGCATCAACTATATATGTATTTGCACTTTGTTGTGAACAATAAGCATTTTTATATTTAGCAACTTGACAACTCTTTTCATTTGCTACAATAGCACCACTTTTAGCTGAACATCCAGATAGTATAAATATAGTACTACTTGCTATTCCTAATAGTAATAAATTTTTCATTTTCATTAAATCTTCTCCCCTTAAAATATATTAACAATACTTTTTGTTGCTTCTTTTTCTAATATAGGCATTGCTTCATTTAAATCTAAATCAGTTTTAATAGCTTCACAATAAACTCTTGTATTTTCATTTGAATTATTCAAGTTATTTACAACTTGAATATCAATAACTGTTCTAAAAGTTTCATCTTCTAAAGCTTTACCTATTAATCCTCCAGCAAGTGCAGCAGTTGCTCCAACAATTAAAGAATTACTTCCATTTGAACCAGATGCTAA
Source organism: Campylobacterales bacterium (assembly GCA_019752775.1). GTDB lineage: Bacteria > Campylobacterota > Campylobacteria > Campylobacterales > Arcobacteraceae > Aliarcobacter. The sequence continues at coordinate 3,224 of JAIELU010000114.1, forward strand.
TGCACCAACTCCTCCAAATACTCCTCCAACAGCAGCTGCTTGAATAGCTCTCGCTTCTTTTAGATTATTTGCAAATAAAACATTTACAAATAGACTATAAGATGCTTTTTGACTAGAATCAACTATCTCATAACCTTTAGCTTTAAATGAATTTATAATGTTCTCATTTAAATTCATTTTTTCACCACCACTATTTGCAGTATTAGTAACTTGCAAATAAATAGTTTTATTTGTTAGTTGTGAATGATCAATTACAATTGTTCTTGTTAATTTAGAATTAGTTTCTAACTGCATTGTTGCACAGCCCACTAATAAAAGTAGGCAAATTAAAATATAAAACTTATTCATATTTATTTTTTAATTCTTTGTTTTTTACCAATTAGTAAATATAGAACAATTCCCAAAGGTCCTGTAAATAAAACTAGAATTAACCAAATTACTTTATTGATACTATTTGTAAATTCACTTTTCAAAATATCTACTAAAATATAAATAAAAAGACCAATACTTCCTAAAACAATAACCATCATAAATAACCATTCAAATCCACCAGGCATTCCCATTTTTTATCCTTAATATATTAATTTTATTTTAGAATTATCCTCTACAACTTATACCTGTAGCTGACCAGTTTTTATCTATTTCAATCATAGGCATTTCGCAGATGCTTCCTTTAATTTCCAAAATAAATACTGTTTTACCTTTGTCTTCATATGATTTTACAATCTTTATATCAGATTCTTCAGCTGGTTTAATGTTATATTTTAATGCAATATTTTTTACAACTTTTTCATCTGGACCAGAACAAGCTGTCAATAATATTGATGCAGTTGTTGCTAAAAAAATAGCTTTTGAGATTTTTCTTATGTTCATTTCTTCCCTTATTATTTAATTTAATAAAATTATTTTCACCAATTTTAATCAAATAAAACTAAACACAAACTTATAAGTGTTTGTTTGTAATCGAGATAACCTATAAAATCAATAAAAACTTATAGGTGTTTATACTTTGTTTGAATCTAATCCCGAATTATTTTTTGATAAAATTGTTGAGAATGTTAAAATTGAAAGAAAAAAAAGAAAAATCAGTCAATTAAAATTAGCTCAAATATTAGATTTTAGTTCTCCAAATTATGTAGCTAAAATAGAAACTAGAAAACATAATGTATGTTATAACTTAGAACACTTATGTAAAATTGCAGAAGCTTTTAATTTAGAAGTAGTTGACTTTTTACCTAGTAGTGAAAAATTAGATATTGATAATAATGATATGTTAGCACTAAATCAGACAAATAAATTCATAATCTAAGTAACCTTTTTTTTTCAAACTCAGCAGGTGACAAATAATTATTATATGAATGTAATCTTTTCCGATTGTAAAATATTTCAATATATTCAAATATTATTTCATTAGCTTGTGTTTTTGTTTTGAAATCCTCATGGTAAATTAATTCTGTTTTTAAGCTATGAAAGAAACTCTTTGAAATAGCATTATCCCAGTAGTTGAATATATTTACCATTTAAAACAGCCATTTTTGCATTTTCTATATTTATTCCATATATAGAAGCATATATTTGTGCGTAATTATTTAAGGCTCATCTATTTGTTCTTGTGAGTAGTTTTGTTGATTCTCTAAAATACTTATAGTTTGTCCTTTATCTTTTAGTGCTAGGGCTTTTTGTACATCTAAATCTTTTTGTACATCATCTATATTGTCAAATGTATCTTTAATATTTAAAGAGTCAGAACTTACTACATCACCTATTGCTTGTCCTAATCTTTTTGTTCTTTTTATATCTTCTGCTATTTGATTTCTACCATCTTCAGTTAACAACATTGGATAAAAGGTTACACTTTTACTTTTTAACCTTAAATTCTTCTAATTAATTTTTATTTAAAACTTTTTAGTTGTTCTACTATATCTTTACCTAATGCTTCAATAGCACCATTTTCTCTTTCATTCTCTTTATCCATCATTGATATATGTTTTATATTTTTTAAAAATCCTGCATCATATATTAAATTTGTTCTAACTAGACTTCTTAAGACTTTTTTATCTTTTACAATTTTGATATCATAACCTAATCGTGGAGAACCTATTGTATCACTTTTCATACTTTCAAATGGCAAGTCTTGCCCCATAAATACTCTTTCCAAATCTATTATAACAATTAATTCTTCTATTGAATTATTATCAATTAAGTTATTAATCTTTAAATTTTTTGTTATCTCTTCATTTAATTTTCTTTCAACATCTTCTCTTGACTGGTATGTTTTTGTTTTTGGAAAATATGTTTGCTTAAAATATAAAGTAATTTTTTCAAACTTAAAACTATCTCCTATTGGCTCTAATGGTTGAGTAGTTTTAGAAGAACACCCAACAAACAACATAGCAAAAACTGCTACAAACAAATAACTCAAACTTCTTTTTATATTTTTCATTTCTTTTCCTTTTATTTTAAAATAGTAATTATAATGACTACAATCCAGTATTATTTTTGACTTTTTCTTCTGTATTAATCTCATATTTTTTATCATAAAGTAAACCTTCTTTTTTCATTCCTTCTCTATCAATATCAAATATCTCTTTTATATCTTTCTTGAATTGTTCTTGCATTATTTGAGGTGAAACAATTTGAGCTGGTTTTATCACTATCATATTTTATACCATGATTAGTATAAGTGTAATGATAAAAAATATCAATTCTCTTTTTTGCTCCCGTTATATCATATATTCCTAAAAGATGTTAACGGTTCTGTTACTGAATTATTATATATTATTACAATAAACACATTTCCCATCTTGCGTTAATTCACTAGCTTTTACAACTCTATCACAATTTGGGCAACTATTTTGGCTTTCAAGATAATTATCAAATATCTTTTTAATTCGTAAATCTAAATCTCCTGTTTGTTTGAAGGGTTTGTATTTATGGTATAAATAAAAACAAGGAATTACTAAAAAATAAGTTAAAAATTCTTTATCTCCATTTATATTCATTCCATAATTCTTTGATTATTGCTATTAATATTCTAATACTCCAAACTACAAAAAAACTATTAAAATAAATATATAATTACTTACTCTCACTTTTATACTTTTTCCATAAAGAATAAATTATTTTAATTAATATTAAAATGAGTTGTAAAGGTATTAAAATATAAAATATTATAAAAGTTAATAGTAATAGCAAATATCCTTCATTCTCTTTATCTAATCCAAAAACACCACTTATTAGCATTAAAAAGAAACTTATAAATATAGTAATTAAAGGTAATAAGTATTTAGGAAATTTTTTTATCATTAAATTACTCCCATACTTTTTTACTATCTTCTACTCTTATACTCATTCCACAATTCTTTAAATATCACTATTAATAATCTAATAATCTAAATTGTAAATTGTAAAAAAATAACTAATATTGCCAATACTATCAAAAAATGACTCAAATATCCAATCTCTTCTTTATTCTCAAATAATGTATAGTTATCCCCTAAAATCCATCCTAATAACAGTAAAAATATTCCTATAAAGAAAAAAATAGAATTTGTTGTCTTCATTTTATTTTATACCATACTTTATTACTATTTATTTTTTCAAAGATAGAAAAATATAATATATAAATAAAATTAGAAGTTGTAATATGACAAGTGAAGAAAGTATATTACATACTGAAAATCCAAATAAAGATTCATAACATGTATAATCAGAAGTTATTATTGTACCTTTTATAAAATAATCAATTAAGATATTTATAAATGTAGGTAAAAATAAAATAAATATTCTTATTTTATGTAATATTAATGTTAAAATAGAAATGAAAGCCAATGGTTCTATAATTTGATAAAGAAAATGTATAAAAAAACCAATATAACCCCAAAACTCTCCTTTTAAATAAACTATTATTATAAAGAATATTAAATTTAAAAGTATAAACAAATATATAAAAACAAATACTGACTTATTTAAATACATTTTAAATTATTACCCATACTATTTATTTTTGTTATTAAAATTAATGCTTTTATCATTAAATTGCTCCCATACTTTAACACTATCTAAATCAGAATGACTATTTATTGGATGATTTCCACTTTCTACTCTAATATTTTTTGTTCCATCTTGTATTCTTGAATCATATCCAAGTGATGACAAATTATTTAAATAACTCTTGTAACTATAAATTCCCCCTAATATCTGAACTACATCACTTGTATCATAAATATTTTTAATTGTTGAGTTTTCACTAAATTTACTATAATCTATTTCATAATCCTTTCTTACTGGTGTTCCCATAAACACTACATTATCTATTTTTTTATCTCCTTGATAAAATTGTGTTAAATCTTTGATTACATTTCCACCATGTGAGTGTCCTATTATATTTAAAGTTTCCCCATCTTTAAATTCATAATTTTCTATAAATTCACTTAATCTAAATCCAGCATTAGCTCTTGACCAAAAACTATTATCAGCACCACTACCATTTTCTGTTCCATCTTTACCACTCCAATCAAACTGATAAACTGGTTCATTATAAGTTTTACTAACCGAATCTAAAAAATCTTTATCTGCATCTTTTGGTGATGAGTATGTTCCATGTACAAATATTGTCAAGTCATCAATTCTCCCATCACCACTATCAGCCTTAGCTACATCTTTTTTATACAATACTGAATTTTGATATAAAGCATACAAATCATTTATTGAGTTCAAACTATTTATTTTATTACTATCCAATTTCACATTATTATAAACATATGATGAAAAGTCTAATCCACTTGAAGAATAGTTACCAAACAAATTTGCATATTCTTCTTGCAGTTGTGTTGTATCTCTTAGATATGTTTGTCCTTGATTTTGTCTTACATGGGCTACTTCATGTCCTAGGGTATTTGCGGTATTTAAAGCATTTTGATTATTTAATTTATCTAAGTAAACATTTGAGTTTGTATTATCTTTATTTGTATATGTTGAACCATATTTACCATTTAAAACAGCCATTTTTGCATTTTCTATATTTACTCCATAAACATCTGCATAGATTTGTGCGTAATCATTTAAGGCTATATTTATTTGTTCTTGTGAGTAGTTTTGTTGATTCTCTAAAATACTTATAGTTTCTCCTTTATCTTTTAGTGCTAGGGCTTTTTGTACATCTAAATCTTTTTGTACATCATCTATATGGTCAAATGTATCTTTAATATTTAAAGAATCTGAACTTGCTACATCACCTATTGCTTGTCCTAATCTTTTTGTTCGTTCTATATCTTCTGCTATTTGATTTCTTCCATCTTCAGTTAAAAGTCTTGTATCCAATGTTGCATCTACTTTTGTACCTGTTGAGCTTGAGTACAAGTCTTTATTTATTTTACTTGTATCGGTATTTAATCTTTCTAAATCATCTGAATTCTCTTTATCTTTAATATTAATATTCCCTTGTCCCAATGTTGCTAGGGTTTTACTTGCATTTATACTTAGAGAATTTGAAGCATTATATCCTACACTTGAAATACCTTTTTGCACATCTTGGTTTTTATCATTTACTCCACTTAGGTTAAAATTTGCACTTGCTCCTAAAGATTTATTTGAGGAGTAAGATGAGTTTGAAAGGTTTCCAAATGTCAATGTATTTGTAGTAAAGTTTAGGTTTTTATTATCTATAAAGTTTCCATCTTCTGTGAAGTTTCCACTTGCTAGTAATGAACCTTTTAAATGAGTATTATTTCCTACATTTACATTTACTTTATCTCCTGTTATAGAGCTTAGAACTGTTTGTTTATTTTGAGTAACACCATTACTCATAGAGAATCCACCATTTACAGAACTTGAGCTTCCACCTACATTTACATTAAACCCTTTATGACTTGAAGAGTATTCATCTCTTAAACTTTCTAATACTAGGTTATTTCCTACATTTAGGTTTAATGTATCATTTGCTTTTAGATTTGCTCCTTGAAATATTGCATCATTTTTTACATTCACATACATATTATTTGATTGTAGGTTTGAGTTATTATTTAAAAAGCTATCACTTGAAGAGTCACTTTTACCAAATCCTAATCCAGCTGTTCCTCCACCTCCGCCATACATAGTATAAGAGATACTTCCATTTAAGCTTTTACTATCATTTGAAGAAGTAAACATATCTTGTGAAGCTTTTACATTTAAGTTATTTGTATTTATATACAAGTTCTCATCTGCTATTACATTTGAGCCTACTACATTTGTATTTGTACTTAAATTCTCATCGGTATTTATAATGATATTTTTTGCTACTAAATTTGAAGCATTTGAGGTTGTTGATGAGTTTGTTGTATTTGATTTATTTCCATTTACATCTAAAGATATTCCAGCACTAAATCCCCAATTTTTTTGGGAAGCCAAGCGAGCTGAAGTTAATTTAGAATTAAGTTCTTTTTCTAGTGAATAATTATGGTGATTTCCCCACCACTTGATTGCACCCTCTTCATTAGAGGTAATTGCGGGAATGATAAAATCATTTTTCTTTAAGCGCTCAAGA
>JAIELU010000046.1 GCA_019752775.1 Campylobacterales bacterium
ATTTTGATTCAGAATATTTTCAAAAGATTTTAAGATTTTATTATAAAAAATTTAGTTTATATCTTCCAAGTGAAGTGATTGCTGCAAACATAGAAGAGTTTCAAAATAATCTTTTAAATTCACTTTTGACTACTTATGAAGCCCATCAAGATTTTATGAAAAAGCTTGATTATAATTCAATTATTAATGATTTTATATTTTCACAAGAAAATTTAACAAATACAAATATTGAAATAATTTTTCAACTTTTATATTTTGATGAAAATATTCCTATTTATAAATATTATCATATTGCTCAAATACTCACTCAATATAATCCTATAAAAAATGATTATCACGAATATTTTAAATTAGCAATTTTTGATTTGTGTATAAATAAATCAATTAATTATAAATATATTTCAGAAATAGAAGATATTTTAACAAAAATTTATGCCTATGTAAATGAGTATAAAATTGCTTCTCATTTATTATCTGTTTATGCAAAAATATACTTAAGTCTCTCTCTTTTTTATTCAACGAATCAAATAGATTTAGAAAAAGCAAAAAAGTTATATGCTACTTTTATACAAATTAATGGTTTAGAAATTCTTCATAATGAATACAATCAAATAAATTCTAAGATTTTAAATAATATTCAGTTATCAACAGATTTGGTTTTAGATGAATTTTTAAAAAATAAATACAAAAGTTTAGAAAATGAATTTTCAATAATTAAAAATAAAATTAATCAAAATACTTTAATAGATGATATAAAATCTCCTTTAGAAAGTTTTATTTCAAATACTATATTTCATGGTTTATGTGAAACAACTATTTTAGAAACAACTCAAGAATTAACTAATTTAGAAGCAGGTTTTGAAGATCATCAAATTATTTTATCAAGATATATTATTAGATTCATTTTTACAACTATTTATAAAGCAAATTTTTTATTAATTTTAGAAGAAAATGAAGTTTTTATTAGAGAAAATATTTACAAAATAATAGATAATTTTAAAGAAAAAAATATGAAATTTAATCTTCTAATAAATGAAGATGATGAAATTAACATAAAGTATTGATATTCATGAAAAAAGATTTACTAGAAGAGATAAACTCTTTACCACCACTTCCATCAAGTGTAATTGAACTTGAAAAATATAAAAGTATTGGAAATAACGATATTAAAAAATTAATTTCTATTATTGAAGAAGACCCTTTAATGATAGTAACTATTTTAAAAATTGCAAATTCTAGTATGTTTGGATTTAAAAGCAGAATCGAGACTTTAAGTAGAGCAATAAATCTACTTGGAATAAATTTTACAATTTCAATTGCTATTGGTAGTGCAATTCAAAATACAATAAATAGCAATTTATTAGCATATGCTGTAAAAAATGAAGACTTTCTTTTTGTTAGTGCATTAGCAAGTAATATTGTAAATACTTGGGTTTCAAATATAAATCTTGATTTGAGAAATGAGTTACTTTTACCTGCATTTTTACAAGAAGTTGGGAAATTTATCATTTCAGAAGTAATCCAAAAAAATAGAAAATCTGAAGAATTCTTAATGGAATTGGAAGAGTTAAAAGATACAACTTTTTGTGAAAAAGAGTTCATGGGATATAGTTGTGCAAGAATTACAGCTAATATTTTTAAACAATGGAACATAAGTCCTAATATAATTATTCCTATTGCCTTTACAGAAAATATTGAATCTTGTCCTAATGAGTTTAAAACAAAAGCTCAAATTTTAGAAATCATCAAAATCCTATGTGATATTCGGTATCCATTAAGTGATAAGAATATTGAAAAAGCATTAGAAAAAGTTAATTTATATGGTTTTGATATTGAGCATTTTGTAAACTCTATTGATGTTATAAAAGAGGTAATTAATCAAAATTCTTAACTTACGCATAAGTAAGTATATACTATAATATGTAACTTTTTTACACAAAGGGGTTTTTGTTGTTAGATGTTACACTAATAGTTTTATGCGCTGGGAATTCTTCGCGGTTTGAACATAAAACAAAAAAGCAATGGATTAGAATAGAAAATGAACCTTTATGGCTAAATGTCACTAAAAGGTTAGCTTCATTTTCACAATTTAATAATATCATTGTGGCTTCCCATGAAGATGAATTAAATTATATGAAAAACTTCACCGATGATTTTACTTTTGTAAAAGGTGGAGAAACTAGACAAAAATCTATTTTAAACTGCTTAGAATTTGTAACAACAAAATTTGTAATGATAAGTGATGTAGCACGAGCTTGCATTCCCAAAAGTGTAATTAAAAACCTTTTAAATGAAAAAGAAAATGCAGATTGTATTGTTCCTGTTTTAAATGTGACAGATACAGTGATTTATGAAACAAATACAATAAATAGAGACTCGGTTAAACTAATTCAAACTCCGCAACTTTCCCTTACTCAAACTTTAAAAAAAGCCTTAGATACTCAAACTGAATTTACAGATGAAAGTTCTGCTATAAAAGCAATAAATGGAACAATCAAATATATTCAAGGAAGCACTGAAAGTAAAAAACTAACTCTAGGAAATGAACTTGATGAACTTCCTTGTTTAAAAGAACCATCAAATAACTTCTTTACTGGAACTGGTTTTGATATTCATGCATTTGAAGAAAATAAAGAGATGTTTTTAGGTGGAGTAAAACTTCCTTATGAATATGGATTTAAAGCTCACAGCGATGGTGATGTTTTAATTCACTCTATTATTGATGCGCTTTTAGGAGCTTGTGGAGCTGGAGATATTGGTGAATTTTTTCCCGATACTGATGAAAAATATAAAGGTATTGACTCAAAACTTTTATTAGAGCATATTGTTAGATTTATTTACAATGTTGGTTATGAAATTGTAAATATTGATACGACAATAATCGCTCAAAAACCAAAAATAAATTCATTTAAACATGAAATAAAAAATTCTTTAGCTGCGTTATTGAATATTGAAAAACAATTTATAAATGTAAAAGCAACAACTGCTGAGAAAATGGGATTTATTGGTCGAGCAGAGGGTGTGGCTGTACAAAGTATAGCTACATTGAAATATTATAATTGGAAACAAAATGAACATATTAATTATTGAAAATGAGATTTATCTAGCACAAAAAGTTGTGTCAAGACTGCTTGATGATGGACACAGTTGTGATTATATCGAATCACCAAATATAGATAATCTTACAAAAGATTATGACACAATACTTTTATCAACATCTTTGCCATCTGCTTTATGTAAGAATATTATAAAAAAATACTCAGAAAATTCAATTATACTGCTTTTAGTTTCTTATATTTCAGATGAAACTGTTACCAATCCTATTAAAGATGGTGCAAAAGATTATATTATGAAACCATTTATTATGGATGAATTAATCAGAAAAATTTATCATTACAAAGATTGTAGAAGTTTAAAAAGAGAGTTGCAAACTTTAAGAGAATATTTTGAATTTACAATGACAGATATTGATACAACAGATACTTTATTACCGCCATCATTTCCAACATTAATAGAATCAAATTCTCAGAAATGTGCAGATAAATTGGTTTTTGAACTTTCGAGAAAAATGGATTTACCGATTAATTTTGTCTCTTTAACTTCATCATCATGGCAAAAACAGATAAATGCAATACAAGGGAAATCAATTATTTATCTAACAGATTTCCATACTTTGAAGAAAAATGTGAAAGAAAATGTTATAAAATTTATCGAAGATAAAAATTGTGTAGTTTCTACATTAGAAACTGAGATTGATTTCCCATATAGAAAAATCGAATTTAACAATGACAACCAACTAATTGGTAATTCAAATATTATGACAATAAATGATTATGTAAAAATGATGGTTGTTTCTTATCAAAACAAATATCCAGATACAGAACTATCAAAAAAACTGGGAATTTCAAGAAAATCTCTTTGGGAAAAAAGAAAAAAACTAGATATAGAAAAGAAGAAATAAGGATTTATTTTGAATTTAAGAAAATTTTTTTTAACAGTTGGTTTTAGTGGTCTAAGTCCAAAAGCCCCTGGAACTGTAGGTTCTTTTGTATCTTTAATTATTGGTTTATTTTTACTTGAATTTTTACATGTATCAACACTATTTTTATTAGCTTTATTAATCACAGTAATTGCTATAAAACAAATTGATATTTATGAAAAAGAAGTTGGTATGCACGATGGAAAAGAGATAGTTATTGATGAACTAGCAGGAATGTGGATTACACTTGCTATTTGTGGAATTAATAGCTCAAATGTCTTATTTATGGCTCCGATAGCATTTATTTTCTTTAGAATTTTTGATATATGGAAACCTTCATTTATTGGAAAAATCGACAGAGACGTAAAAGGTGGATTAGGAGTTATGGGAGATGATGTTCTTGCAGGAATTGCTGCTGGAATTGCTACTGCTGGAGTTTATCAGTTGATTGAGAAATTTATTTTATAATAAAAAAAGAATTTACTAAGATATTTATAAATTAAAAAGGATTTAGATGGTTGAGGCAGTTAATTATTCTTATATAATTAGGCTAGTAAATGAGGAGTTCGATAAACTTCCTATTTCTGGTATTTGTTTCGATTCTATTGATCCAATTTCTTCTAGTTCAATGCAAAAGATTAACTCAAAGATTAATAAACATACAATTGTTGGTATTCTTTTTTGTCAACCTAGTATTAAATTTGTTAAAGATGAAATACTACCTAGTTTAGATTATTTACATCATAGGTCTGGTGATAATATAAACTTTTTTTGTTGTGGTTATGGAGCATATTTGCCACCAGAAAATGAAAATGTTGTTATCACAATTGATGGTGTTAAATGGTCTTTTGATAACAAAAGTTTTATTTCTATTATTGAAGAATTTGAACAATCAACTAAATGGAAATATAGTGGGGAAACAGAATTATTACTTTTAGACATAATACCTTCGACTAATAGTAAACTTAATATTAAAAATGCCATTGTTTGTAATTTAGAATTAATGTATAAGGATAAGGCTTTTACATCATCTAGAGCTTTTTTTGAAAATCTAATTAGATATTTTACAAATTCAAAAAATAAGTCTTTACTTGCATATAGTGATACTAAAGGTATAAGTCAAGGACTTGAATTTCTAAAAAACTCAATACTTGATAATTTACCTTTTAAGTTAAAAGATCTTTACAATTCTACAAAATCTTATGCAATCAAAGATATTAAAAAATAGTTAAAGAGTTTGCTTGTTTTGTGGAAGACCAAGGCGAAGTAAAATTTATTCGTCGTGTACTAAATGTACACTCCCCTTAAATTTTAAACTTCAACGCAGAGATTATGCAAAAGAAGTGAATTATTTCACTATCTCTGCAAATTGTTTGAAGATATATTTAGACTCATGTGGTCCTGGACTAGCTTCTGGGTGATGTTGAACTGAGAATATCTCTTTATTTTTATATTTAACACCTTCAATCGTATTATCAAATAGATTGATATGTGTCACATCAGCAATCTCTACAATATTATCAGGAACATTATAGTTATGATTTTGTGCAGTAATTTCTACAACACCGTTATTTGCAACAGGATGGTTACCACCATGTTGTCCAAATTTCAGTTTATAAGTATCATATCCATGAGCGATAGAAAGCATTTGATGACCTAAACAAATAGCAAAAATCGGAATATCTATTTTTACTAATTTTTGAACTTGCTCTTTTTCAGCTATTAAAGTAAGAGGATCACCTGGACCATTCGATAAGAAAATCCCACCAATTTCTTTTGCTTCAAATCTTGCTATTAAATCATCTGCTTTAAAAGTTGAAGGAACTACTTCTACTTCAAGACCTGAGTTAACAAGCTCATTTAAAATATTTCTTTTAACTCCAAAATCAATAACAAGAACTTTTTTATCACTCATAACTGCTTTGTTATAAGCTTTGATAGAGTGATTCCAAGCTCCTGATTTATGAACATAAGACTCTTTTGTTGATACAATTTCAATATAATTTATATCTTCAATTCGTGGACTTGCTTTTAGTTGTTTTGCTAATTCATCTTTATCAGAAATTTCAGTTGAAGCTATCATCATCATAGCTCCCTCATCTCTAATAATTTTTGTTAAATATCTTGTATCGATTTCACAAATTCCCAAAACTCCATGTTCTTTTAATAAAGAATCTAAATCATTTTGCGCTCTATAATTTGAATATTCAGCATGATAATTTCTAACTAATACTCCTTTACAATGACATTTTCGGCTTTCCATATCATTGTCATTAACTCCGACATTTCCAATTTCTGGCATTGTAAAAGTTATGAATTGTCCAGCATAAGAAGGATCTGAAATAATTTCTTGGTATCCAGTTAATGATGTATTAAAAACTATTTCTCCAACAGAAGTTCCAGTTGCACCAAAAGATTTTGCTTCTAAAAAAGTCCCATTTTCTAAATATATCCATACTTTTTGCATTTATATCAATCCTCTTTTTGTTAATTCCTCTTCATATAATCTATGATAAACAAGATCATAATCATCAGTTCCTGGTATTAATTTTCTTTTATAATTTTTTAATTTAGCCATAACTTCACTATCTGCTTTTTCAAAACCTTTCATAAAGTCATCTAAAGAAGCAAAAATTACATTTTTTATTTGATTATCAGAACAGGTGTAATGTATAAAATCTTCTTCCCATAAATAATCTAATATTTGGTGAGCAATATCTGAAAATCTATCTTCATTATTTAAAATTACGCCAAAATCATTAGCTAATCTCTTTTTCGTCATCCAAAAAAGTTGTCTTCTATCCGCATTTAAATACTCGATTTCTTCTTCTTGTTCTTCAAGAATTTCTTGTACTTTTTCATCTAGACCAAACTCTTTTTCTAAATCAGCATCTAATATTCTTTCAACTTCTGCTTCAATACTATGTTTTTCTTTTCTAACCTCAACAAAGTCACAACTAATTAAATCTCTTGTAATTCTTCTTGAGACATACGGTGTATGATGTAATTTCATTCTCATGCGTTTTTACCCCCTTATAATTGTGTCATCTCGTTCAGGAGATGTTGAAACGATTCCAACTTTAACAGAAGTGATTTCTTCTATTTTTTCTATATATTTTTTTGCATTTGCCGGTAATTTATCATAATCTCTAATTCCAACAACACTTTGCCAACCATCAATCTCTTCATAAATAGCTTTAACATTTTCTAAACAAGTTGGAACATAATTTATTCTTTGTCCATCCAATTCGTAAGCTACGCAAATTTTTATTTTAGCAAAACCATCTAAAACATCAAGTTTCATTAAAGCTAATTGGTCACAACCATTTAATCTAGAAGCATGTTTAACAGCAACAGCATCAAACCAACCACATCTTCTTTTTCTCCCTGTTGTTGTTCCAAATTCTTTACCAATTTGAGCCATAGTTTCACCATCATCACCAAAATCTTCTGATGGGAAAGGTCCATTTCCAACTCTTGTACAATAAGCTTTTGTAATACCAGTAACCATTCCTACATCTTTAGGACTCAATCCTAAACCTGTACAAGAGCCAGCACTCACTGTATTTGATGAAGTTACATAAGGATATGTTCCATGGTCAATATCAAGCATCGTTCCTTGAGCACCCTCAAGTAAAATTCTTTTATTTTCGTCTAGTGCTTTCCAAACCATATTTGTTGTATTTGTAATAAATGGTGCTAATTTTTCTTTATAAGAATTTAACTCTTCTAATAACTCTTTTTCATTAGGAGTTGCAATTTCTAATACATCAAAAATTGCTCTATTTTGTTCGAAATATTCTAAAATAGATTGAGTTAATTTTGTAGGGTCAAGTAATTCGCCAACTCTATGTCCAACTCTATTTATTTTATCAGAATAAGCAGGTCCGATTCCTTTTCCAGTTGTTCCAATAGCTTTTGCACCTCTTAATTTCTCTTTTGCTTGATCAATTAATGCATGATATGGTAAATTCAAATGTGCTTTATCAGAAATAAAAAGTCTTCCTTCTAAATTTTGAAATTGACTCATCTCTTTGATGATATTTTCAGGTGATAAAACAACACCATTTCCAATTACATTTACAGCTTTTGGATTTAAAATTCCTGAGGGGACTAAGTGTAAAGCATATTTTACTCCATCAACCCAAATAGTATGACCAGCATTATGTCCACCTTGGCTTCTACAAACCATGTCATATTTTTGAGCAAGCATATCAACTATCTTACCTTTTCCCTCGTCTCCCCATTGGATACCAACTATTATATCTGCGCTCATTCTTAATCCTCTAAAATTTTTAATAAATTATCTGTATACAGTGCAAAACCTAGTGAACTTATACCTTCACTTGAGTACATTCCACCTTTACATAAAGTTAAATTATCATTTATTACTCTATAGTAAATACCATCGTAATATTTTAATGACCCATAATAAAGTGGTGCAATAATTATATTTCCATAATCAACTTCTTTTGCTTTTGAAAGAAGTTTTTCTAATTCTGCTTTAATAGATTCAGGAATAATTTTTATTACATTTTCTAAACTTTTTATATCTTTTACTTTTAAAAGTTTATTTAACCACTCACAATTTAATTTAAATAGTGTAGCAATTTCACCATTTTTAAATAAAGAAATATCAATATTTAATTCTTTTGAAACAAGAACTGGAACATTAATATTTGATATTTGCAAAATTGGCTCTATTTTTAAAGCTTTAAAAATATTTGCTGTTAAATTCATAATATCAGAAATATTATGATGATCTATCCACTCACATCCAATTTGATACTCTTCTTTCGATGGATAAGTGAAAATAGGCTGAACATAAAACCATTTTCTATGAGCTGTTGTTCTACCTAATCTTTTTGTTATTATTCTTACCACATCTAAAGTAGAGTCGGCTCTTAAAGATACTTGTTCATTTTGCTCATCTGAAAATTTTATTAGTTTTTTTTCATTTACGATTGCTTGATGTTGTGAATACGAGAAATTTGGAGTTAATATCTCTTCAAATCCACAATCATCTAAAATATCACAAACTTGATTTTCTAATCTTCTTTTTGCTTTTGCCATTGAACCAAAGTATAATCGACTTCCTTTTGGAATTTCGTGTTCAAAAATCATTATTCTTAATTTCCTTTAAACATATTTGATGCAAAAACTTTATTTGCAGTTCCATCAAATGTTCTAATACCTAAATCATCTAATGCTAACTCAACAGCATTTACAGCCCAAGATGCTTCAAAATCTTCAACTAATCCCATATGATTAATTCTAAAGATTTTACCCGCTAAATGATCTTGACCACCTGCAATGTTTACATTATATTTATTTTCTAATATTTTTCTAATTGCACTTGATTGCTCAGTATAAACAGTTGTCATTGCATTTGCAGGAGTTTTTGGATAAATCTCAAATCCAATTGCTTTTAAAGCTTCTCTTGTAGCATTTGCTCTTAATGCTGTTTGTTTATATAAGTTATCAAATCCATCAGCTTTTAATTAAATTCAATAGGCCCATAAAGTATCAATATCACAGGAAGATCTGCTTGTTGG
>JAIELU010000083.1 GCA_019752775.1 Campylobacterales bacterium
TTTGATACGGCTATTGGTGTTTCTTTATTGAAAAGTTTAATCCAGATAATTCCTTTTTCAGTAGTGATTTTTGCATAATTTAATTTTGATAACTCTTCTTGTGAATAATTATATTCTTTTAATTCTTTTTTAAATCCAAACATTTTAATCCTTTTCTGGCATTATATCGTCATTTGTTTTTTTATCAAAATTTATAGTATCTTTTGGCACTAAATAATTTAATTTTACTAAATTTTGAATAATTTCTTTAAAAACTGGAACTGCAGATGCAGATGCATAATAGTAATACCAATTTGGTCCAGTTGATATTGGATTAATTACAGTTACACCGATTGTATATGAGTTATTATGCTCATCATTTACAAAGCCAAAGAAAGATGAAATATATTCTTTTAAATATTTCCCTCCTCGAGCTATTTGTGCTGTTCCTGTTTTTCCTCCAATTTCTAAACCTTCAATTCTTGCAGCTCTTCCTGTTCCCTCATTTACTGTTTTAATTAATAACTTTTTCATTTCATTAGCTGTCTCTTTTGAAATTACTTTTTCAAGTTTATCATCATAAGGTTTATATTTGTTATTGTCATATGTCAAGTGAGATACAATTCTTGGGGTAATCATATATCCATCATTATTAAATGCAGAATAAGCTTTTATTATTTGTATAAAAGTAGAAGTCATACCTTGTCCAAAAGAGACTGTTGCTTTAAAAACATTATCTCTTTTATCTTTATCTCCAACAGAAAACTGCCAAACTTTTGGCATTACACCTCTTTTCTCATAAGGCAAGTCAATTCCTGTTTTTCTCGTAAAACCAAATCTTTTCATTCCTTCATAAAATTCTGGTCCAGTTAATCTTTGAGCAATTTGTAATGTCCCAATATTTGATGAAAACATAATAATGTCATCTAAAGATAAATTATGTTTTGAAAATTGGTGGTCATCTTTTATTGTAAATCTTCCTATTTTATAACCACCTCTTGGAAATCCTTTAATTCCTTTTTCTCCTTCATTATAAGCGTAAAAACTTTCATTTTTTTTGACTAGATTTTTATCCATTGCTAATGAAATTGAAATTGGTTTTATTATAGATCCTGGCTCAAATTGGTATTCAATTGCATTAACATTTAGTGATGGTATATCTTCTTTTACAATTTTTTCAGGGTTAAATCTATTTGAAGATGCCATTGTTATAATTTTTCCAGTTTTATTTTCCATAACCGAAACAATAATTTCATCAGCACTTAATTTCTTTTTATACATATCTAAAGTAATTTCATTATTTTTTTGAAGTTTTAGAGGAATATTTAAATTTAAAGTTGCACCATCAACTCTTTTTCTAATAATTGAATTTTTATCAAAAGATATATATGATAATACATCTCTATCTCCTTGTAAAATTCCATCTTTTGATTGATTTAATACTTTATTGTAGTTTTTTTCTAAACCTTTAATACCATTAACTTTTGTTTTTCCTGATTCAGATTCAAACTTCGATATATATCCTACAACTGGAGTTAAAGTATCATTATATGAAAAGGTTCTTTTCTCGCCACTTTCACTTATTGTTAAACCTCTTAATATTTTTGCACCGTTTATTAGTTTACTTTCAAATACATCTAATTGTATTAATTTAAAAGCTAACTCTTTTAAGTTTTTTGCTGATCTTGAATCAATGCTATACGAAAGTACTAAACTTCCTGGTTCTTTTTTCCCCTCCGCTAGCTTTTCTTTTAGTGTTTTATAATCAATTCCACTATAAATTGAAAATAAATTTAAAAAAAGTTCTTCTTTATCGGGGTCTAAATATCTTGTATCAATCATTGCTTTATAAACTTTTTTAGAAGATGCAATTTTGAAATTATCAGAACTTATAATATCTCCTCTTACTGATAATTCAGATTTTTCACCTTTTAATGAGGGCATGTGTCGTTTTTCAGTAATTGTTCTAAATACTGAAAAAAATAAAATACTTAAACAGAAAAAAATAAATGAAAATAGAATCACGATTTTTTTTGTTTTATCAACTTTTTCGATTTTTTTTGAAGGCATATTTATCCATATTATTATATAATGAGAAATGTATTTTAACAAAACTAATATTAAATCAAATAACAATAAATCAAATAACAATGAAGCCGACTATCCTTTGTTTATATTGGTGTCATTATTAATAATTATAAGTATAACTTTTTCATATTCTTTGACCATTTATACAGTGGAATTTTTTGGATATGATCAATTTCATTTTTTTATAAGACAAGGATTAGTAGGAATTCTTGCTATTTTTATAATGTGGTATTTCTCATTATTAGACCCTGACAAAATAGTTAAAAAGATTGGAATGAATCTTTTTGTGATTTTTTTTGTCATAATGATATTAATGCCCTTCTTACCAAGTTTTATGGTAACAGAATCAGGAGGAGCTAATAGATGGATTAGGCTTCCTGGATTTTCATTATCTCCAGTGGAATTTTTTAAAATAGGATTTATATATTTTTTATCTTGGTCATTTCACAGAAAAGTAATTCATCAACCAAAAAAAATTGGATTAATTGAAGAAGTTTTACTTTTGTCTCCTTATTTTTTTACTTTTTTTATTGTTGTATTTGTTATTGCATTTTTACAAAAAGATTTAGGACAAGTTGTTTTATTAGCTATTATTTTGGTTGTTTTATTGATTTTCGCAAATAGATCATTTAAAATATTTCTAGCTTTAGGAACTATTGCAATAGTTGGTGTTATAGGATTAATTATTGTTGCCCCTCATAGAATTAAAAGAATTCATTCATGGTGGGCAATGGTTCAAGATGGAATATTATCTGTATTACCTTCTTGGGCAGAAAAATATCTTCGTATAGATGAACTACCAGAACCTTATCAAGTTTCACACTCATTAAATGCAATCCATAATGGAGGTTTTTTTGGGCAAGGTGTCGGATTAGGCGATTTAAAAGTTGGATTTTTATCTGAAGTTCATACTGACTTCGTTCTTGCTGGAATAACTGAAGAGATAGGATTAGTTGGATTAATGCTAATCTCATCAATTATGTTTTTAATTATTTGGAGAATTTTTAAAATAAGTAGAAGAGTTGAAAATCCAATTTACCATTTATTTACACTTGGAATTGCATTAATGATAATTATTGCATTTTTAATCAATTCTTACGGAATATCAGGGATGATTCCTATAAAAGGTATTGCAGTTCCTCTTTTATCTTATGGAGGTTCATCAATGCTGTCTATGGCCATATCTATTGGATTAGTATTATCGATTAGTAAAGTTGCAAAAGAAGAGGAAGTTATTAGAAAGGTTAAAAAATAAATGAATGAAACAGTAGTAGTTACAGGTGGTGGAACAGGTGGACATTTAAAAGTTGCAGATGCTTTTATAGAAGAGTTTCATAATCGTGGAATTAATGTAATTTTTATTGGTTCATCTAATGGTCAAGATAAATCTTGGTTTGAAAATGATAGAAGATTAAAAAAAACAATTTTCTTAGATACAAGAGGAGTTGTTAATAAAAATTCATTTGGAAAAGTTATATCTTTATTAAATATATTTTCAAAAACAATGCAATGTTTAGCCGTATATTCAAAATACAATGTTCAGACAGTTATCTCAGTAGGTGGATTTTCAGCAGCAGCTGCAACTTTTGCTTCAATTTTAAAATTTGGATGCAAATTATATATTCATGAACAAAATTCAAAAATGGGTAAATTAAATGAAATTACATCGAAATTTGCTACAGAAGTTTTCTCATCATTTGATGAAAACTCTTTAGTTAAAGATTATCCTGTTGCAAAAGAGTTTTTTGAAACAGGAAGAGTAAGAGATGAAATAAAAACTATTGCATTTTTTGGTGGTTCGCAAGGTGCAATTTGTATAAATAATTTTGCTTTAAAAGTAGCTCCTAGATTAAATGAAATGGGTATAAAAATTATTCATCAAGCGGGGAAAAATGATTTTCATAGAGTAGCTGAAGAGTATAAAAAATTAAATATAAATGCAGATGTTTTTGATTTTTCAAAAGATATTTCTTCTAAAATGTCAAGTGCAGATTTTGCTGTGAGTCGTGCTGGTGCATCAACTTTATGGGAATTATGTGCAAATTCATTACCTACTTTTTTTATTCCTTATAAACATGCAGCTGGTGATCATCAGTATTATAATGCAAAAGCTTTATATGATAAGGGATTATGCTTTTTAAAAAGAGAAGATGAGTTAAATGAAGAGGAGTTTTTCGAAATTATTAACTCTGATATTCATAAGATAAGCATTCAATTAATAAGTTCAATTAATTCAAATGCCATATCTTTAATAATAAATATTATTTTAGAAAATAATAAGAAGTAAAACTCCAAATACTATTCTATAAATTCCAAAGGCTACAAAAGTAAATTTTTCTAGGAATTTTAAGAATAACTTTATTGTTAAAAATCCAACAATAAACGAAACCACAAATCCAACAGTTAGGTTTATTAAATTTGCACCTACAAAAAGGTCATTGTGATATTTTAATAAATCATAAGCTGTTGTTGCGCACATAACAGGAAATGCTAATAAAAATGAAAATTCAGCACTTGTTTTTCTATTAAGTCCAACTAACATAGCTCCAATAACACTTGCTCCCGCTCTTGATGTTCCTGGAATTAATGCAAAAATTTGAGCAAATCCAATCCTCATCGCTTGTTTATAAGTGACATCTTCTACATCTAAAGTATGCGTTTCAGTCTCTTTATAGAACTTCTCTACAATTAAAAAAATAATACCACCAATAATAAACATACAAGCAACAATTTCTATACTAAACATAGATTTCACTTGTTTTGAAAATAAAAAACCAATAGCAGCAATTGGTAAAAAAGCTAGTATTATTTTTGTCCATAAATTTATATGTTTAAAAGTAAACTTTGAAGGATAAGTTAAAATAACAGCTAAAATTGCTGCAAACTGAATTATTACTTCAAATGCTTTATTTATATTTGTTTGTTCAATTCCCAAAAATTCACTAACAACTATCAGATGTCCTGTTGAAGATATTGGTAAAAATTCTGTAAAACCTTCTACAACTCCTAATATTATGGAATCCAAAACTGTCATTTTAATCCTTTTTCTTTTGTTAGTTTTAAGAAGAGTTTTAATGCTCTTTTTTCTTTTATTCCTAAGTTATAATCGATTTTTTTTAAATATTCTAAAATATGTTTTTTGGAAACACCACTTCTTTGTGAATATTGTTCTAGTATATACTGAGGGATTTTTATATGTTTTTTATTAAAATTTTTTGTCAATTTTCTTAGAGTTTCTTCATTTGAATTAAAACATAAAACTGCAAAAACAAAAGGTAAATTATACTTATCTTTCCAATATTTTGCTAAATCAATTTTTTCTATATTTCTATTTTCATGGTAAAAGTTAAGCGCTTTATCACCAATTATTACTTGACCTTTTAAATCTAAAACTTTTGCTAGTGCATTTGATGTTTTGGATTGATAATCATTTTGTTCATTTCCTGGAACTAATAATACTGATAAAACTTCATCATGTGCCACAATTCCAAAATCTAAGAATTTTTCATTTCTTGAACCAATTGAAGATATAAAAGCACTATCTACTTTTCGTTTTTTAAATTTCTCAGTTATAGAAGATGGGTAAGATTTTTTGTATTCAATGCTCGCTTTTAATTGAGATGATTGTATGTTTTTTTTGATAAATATATGAAAGGGTAATAAATTTATAAAATCAATTTTTGCAAATATCATAAAACATTTGTCCTTATTATGGTAAAATTTTTTAACATAATAATACAAATATTATAAGAGGTGGTTAAAATGGTAATAGTTGAGTTCTTAGGACCAATAAATAAAGATGATATGAAATTAGATATAAAAAATTTGAGTGAATTAAGTGAAATTTTAAAAAATGATAAAGAAATTTCTTCTTGGCTAGAAACCTCTGCAGTTGCAATTAATGATACATTAATTTGTACAAAAGATTTTGATTTAACTGATGGAGATAAAATATCTCTTCTTCCTCCTGTTTGTGGTGGATGATAATGGACAATAGAAAAGATTTTTTGCAACTATTTGATGGAAGCTTACCAGTAGAACAAATCACAAATTCTTGGTATGATAAATATAAAAACTCAAATTTTGGAGCAATTATAACTTTTGTAGGTGTTGTAAGAGATGAAAATAAAATAGATGGATTATCTTTTGATATTTATGAACCTATTTTGAATTCGTGGTTTGATTTATGGCAAAAAAAAGCAAAAGAAAATAATGCAATAGTTTTAATGGCTCATAGTCGAGGTGATGTTTTTAATCATGAAAGCTCATATATTGCAGGTGTTTGTAGCCCAAAAAGAAGAGTTGCATTAGAATTAATTGATGAATTTGTTGAAGATTTTAAGGCTCAAGCTCCAATTTGGAAATATGATATTATTGATAATCAAAGAGTTTATGCAAAAGATAGAAGTACAGCAATAAATGGTGCTGGAATTTTATCTTAATTTTTAAATAGGAAAATAAATGAGAATAGATTTACATAATCACACTATATTATGTAATCATGCAACAAATAGTGTTGATGAATATGTTCAAAGAGCAATTGAGTTAGGAATTGATGAATATGGCTTTGCTGATCATGCTCCAATGAACTATGATCCAAAATATCGAATGGGTATTTCTCAAAAACAACAATATGAAAAATGGATACTAGATGCAAAAGAGAAATACAAAGATAAAATAAAAGTTTTATTAGGTTATGAAGTTGATTATTTAGATGGATTTATTTTAGATGATGTTGTAAACGCAAAAGTTGATTATTTAATAGGTTCTGTACATTTTTTAAGAAATAAAAGCGATATGTGGGGTTTTGATAATCCAGAATTTATAGGTGTATATAAATCAAAAGATATTGATTCTATTTGGGTTGAATATTTTGATGCAATTAAAGCAATGGCTAAAACAAATTTATTTGATATTGTTGGGCATTTTGATTTAATAAAAGTATTTAAATTTTTGCCAAAAAAAGATATTAGATTAATAGCAAGAGATGCTTTGTTGGAAATCAAAAAATCAAATATGGTTTTAGAGATTAATCCAGCAGGTTTACGAAAACCTATTAATGAAACTTATCCATCTAAACAACTGTTAGAATTAGCTTTTGAAATGCAAATAGATATCACTTTTGGTTCAGATGCTCATAGTGTAGAACAGGTTGGGTTTATGTATGAAAATGCATTATCGCTTGCTAAAGAAGTCGGATATAAAAGATGTATAAGTTTTGAATCAAGGGATAAAAAAGTATATACTTTTTAATTGAGTTGTATAAAAAATATACAAGTGTTTTATTTTATTTTATAGTAATTTTGCTAGAATGTTCTAATAATTTTAAGGAGTTAAACCTATGGGAAAGTTTGTTAATAATACTGAAGAGTTTTTTGTTTTTTGTAAAGAAAATGAAGTTAAATTTGTAGATTTCAGATTTACTGATATGAAAGGTACATGGCACCATGTTACATATATGCTAAGTGCAGTTAGTGCATCTAGTTTAGATAATGGTTTCCCTTTTGATGGTTCATCAATTGATGCTTGGCAACCAATACATAAATCTGATATGTTATTAAAACCAGATGTTGGTACTGCATTTTTAGACCCATTCACAGCTGATTCTACAATCATTGTATTTTGTGATGTTTATGACATCTATAAAGGTGAAATGTATGAAAAATGTCCAAGATCTATTGCTAAAAAAGCATTAACACACTTAACTGAATCAGGTGTTGGTGATGTTGCATATTTTGGTCCTGAAAATGAATTTTTTGTATTTGAAGATGTAAAAATCATTGATAAAGGAAATGAATCATACTATAGAGTAGATACAGAAGATGGTGAGTGGAATGATGCTGCTGATATGGAAGGCGGAAACATGGGTCATAGAGCTAGAACTAAAGGTGGATATTTCCCCGTAGCTCCTATTGATACTGGTGTTGACTTAAGAGCTGAAATGATGCAAGTATTAGAGCAAGTTGGTTTAGAAGTTGTACTTGGACACCACGAAGTTGCACAAGGTCAACATGAACTAGGTATTGTTTTTGGTGACTTATTAGAAGCTGCTGATAATGTACAAAAATTAAAATATGTAATTAAAATGGTTGCACATTTAAATGGTAAATCTGCAACATTTATGCCAAAACCAATTTATGGTGATAATGGAAGTGGAATGCATGTACATCAATCAATTTGGAGAGATGGTAAAAACTTATTCTACAAACAAGGTGAATATGGTAATCTTTCAGAAATGGCTAGACATTATGTAGGTGGTGTATTTAAACATGCACGCGCAGTTGCTGCATTTACTAATCCATCAACTAACTCTTATAAAAGATTAATTCCAGGATTTGAAGCACCTTCAATCTTAACTTATTCATCTCAAAATAGATCTGCATCTTGTAGAATTCCTTATGGAGCTGGTGAAAAAGCAACTAGAATTGAAATGAGATTCCCAGATTCAACTTCATGCCCATACTTAGCATTTGCTGCTATGTTATTAGCTGGTTTAGATGGTATTAAAAATAAATTTGAACCAATTGGACCAATGGATGATGACTTATATGAATTAGAATTAGATGAAATTAGAGAAAGAGGAATTCCTCAAATGCCTCATACTTTAAGAGGTGCGTTAGAAGCATTAGTTAGAGATAACGAATTCTTACAACCAGTATTTTCAAAAGATATGATTGATACTTACCAACACTATAAGTTTGAAACTCAAGTATGGCCTAACGAAGCTAGACCAACTCCATTTGAGTTAAAAACTATGTATTCTTGCTAGTATTTATTTCATTAAAATAAAAAAGGGTAAGTTTTTAAACTTACCCTTTTTTTATGTCTTAGAATTCTAAAACTTCTTCCCCTGGATTTTGTGGTTGAGCTTGATATACAACTTCAGGTAAAGGAGAGGTATCTGTATAAAGTTCACTTCTTCCATTTATATTTGCAGTATAAACATTTTCAGGCATTGTAAAATTTCTTGTAATTTCAGGATGCATATCCAAATATTTTTTATAAAAATATGAAAACACTGGTGCGGCAATTTTTCCACCAGTTTCACTTTTTCTCATTGGGGTATTGTTATCTTTTCCAAACCAAATAATTGTTTGTATTGAAGGTGAATATCCACAAAACCATGCATCAATATTATCATTAGTAGTACCAGTTTTTCCAGCAAGTTCAATACCTGGAACTTGTGCAGCTTTTCCTGTTCCTTTTGTTACAACATCATTTAAAATTGAAGTCATTAAATAAGTTTGTTCAGGTTTAATTAAACTTTTTGTTTGAGGTTCAAATGTTAATGATTGACCA
>JAIELU010000252.1 GCA_019752775.1 Campylobacterales bacterium
CATAATCTGTTAAAAATTTTAAATAAATAATAAAACACGCAATTTTTATTTGGCATTGCAAATAAAATTCCAGCGTGTTGACAGTACTCAATATATATAAAATTATTATAAAATATAAGCTTAATGTTAATAATTAATAATATAACTGTTTTTAGAATAATCATAATTTTTATTTAAATTTTTATACACAAATAGTGATTTTATAGCATTTGATTTAAATAAATTTAATCAATTATTGATTCCAATAGTTGAAGAATAAAAGGAATAAATTATATGAATTTTGAAAAATATCCATTTGAAAAATTAAATGAATTATTAGAGGGAATTATCCCAAATAAAAAATATGAATTATCAGCTTTAACAATTGGTGAACCAAAATTTGAAACACCTTTATTTATACAAGATAAACTAAAAGAAACAAGTTCAAGTTTGAGAAAATATCCCTCAACTATTGGTGAGCCATTTTTACGAGAATCAATGATAAATTTTGTTAAAACAAGATTTAATGTAAGTTTGCAAATGAATCAAATAGTTCCATCTTTTGGAACACGAGAAGTTTTATTTAACTTTCCACAATTTGCTTTATTTGATAAAAAAAATCCAGTTATGGCATTTACAAATCCTTTTTATCAAATTTATGAAGGTGCTGCAATTGCTTCAAGAGCTGAGGTTATTCATATTGATTTAACAAAAGAGAATAGATTTAAAGCAAACTTAAGTGATGAAGATTTAAAAAGATGTGATTTAGTGATTTTAAATTTTCCTAATAATCCAACATCAGCTTCAATGTGTGTTGAAGAGTTAGGTGAATGGGTAAAAAAAGCTTTAAAGTTTGATTTCATTTTAGTAAATGATGAGTGTTATTCTGAAATATATTTTGATGAAGCTACAAAACCAGCAACACTACTTGAAGCTTCAATAAAAGTCGGAAATAATAGTTTTAAAAATGTACTTGTTATGAACTCTATTTCAAAAAGAAGTAGTGCTCCTGGGTTAAGAAGTGGATTTATTGCAGGTGATGCAGAAATTTTAGAAAAATATCTACAGTATAGAACTTATGTGGGATGCGCAAGTCCTGTTCCTCTTCAAGAAGCAGCCGCAGTTGCATGGAATGACCAAGAACATGTGGCAGAATTTAGAAAAATATATAAGAAAAACTTTGAAATAGCAAATGAACTTTTAGGAACACCAATCCCAAAAGCTACTTTTTATATTTGGTTAGAAGTAAAAGATGAGTTAGAATTTACGAAAAATTTATATAAAGAAAAAAACATCAAAGTACTTCCAGGAAGCTTTTTAGGTAGAAATGGTTTAGGAAAAGGATATGTTAGAATTGCACTTGTAGAAAATGAAGAGAAAACAAGAGAAGTTCTTACAAGATTAAAGGATTTTATAAATGGATAAAGAAGCATTATTTCAAGCAAGAACAAACCCTGATTTTTTAAAATATTTAGAAGAAGCAAGAGTTAATTCTATGAAAGCCCAAGATATTGGTTTAATGTATGAAACATTGGATTCGATGTTGGTTTTAGATTTAGATGAAGAGAATGTAAATAAATTATATGAACAAATTTTAAAAACATCATTTTCAAATGTTGAAAAAATACTAGAAAACCACGAAAAATTAAATCTTGAAGGTGATAATTTACTTTATGTAAGAGCCTTATATGAACATGCAATCGAAAAATGGTCTTATGATAATTTTGATGGTGCAAAAGAGTTGATTTTTGTAATAGCAAATATCATAAATGATGAAACTTTAGAAAAAGCTTTAAATATATTGCTTGTATTTTTATCTTCAAAAATCCAATTAGATGATTTTTATGATACAAAAGTTGATTTAGAAGCTCAAGTTGATGATGAAAAATATGGATATTTTATTATAAATTTTAGTTTTGATAATCAAACATTTTTAGAAGAAAATAAAAATATTTTAGAAAATGAGTATAAGAATTTAAAACATTTATTAGGAAATTAATTGAAAGTACATTTTATAGGAATTGGCGGAATAGGTCTTTCTGCATTAGCAAGATTTTTGAATTTTGATGGTCATGAGATAAGTGGTTCGGATGTAAAAAGTTCTCCTATTACAAAAGAGTTAGAAAAAGAGGGAATAAAAATCTCTTGCCCTCAAGAAGCAAAAAACATCAAAGATGAGTTTGATTTAGTTATTTATTCTGCTGCTGTTACAGATGAAAATCCTGAATTAATGGAGTCAAGACTTAAACAAATAAGAACTCTTTCAAGAAAAGAAGCCCTTCCTATAATCTTGGATGACAAAAAGAATTATTGTGTCGCAGGAGCCCATGGAAAATCTACAACAACAGCAATTTTAGCTTCAATTTTACAAAGTTCAGCCTTAATTGGAGCAATTTCAAAGGATTTTGGTTCAAACTTTAGATATGTTAATGATTTGGTTGCTTTTGAAGCTGATGAGTCAGATGCTAGTTTTTTATTATCAAATCCTTATTGCTCAATTGTTACAAATGCTGAACCTGAACATATGGAATATTATAACTATGATTATGAAAAATTCTTTCAAGCATATGAAACATTTATAAATTTAGGTGAAAAAATAGTTATAAATGCAGAAGATGAATATTTACAAAAATTAAATATAAATGAAGATGCAGTAAAACTTTATCCAACAAAAGATATAAAAAATATAACTTATATTTTAAAAGATAATCAGCCTTATACAAAATTTGAGTTATTAGATTTAGGATATTTTGAGGTTTGGGGATTTGGTTATCATATCGCAATTGATGCTTCATTGGCTATATTAGCTGCTTTAAATGAATTAAATGTTGAATTAATTAGAAAAAATATTAGTTCATATAAGGGAATTAAAAAAAGATTTGATGTTGTTCAATCAAATGAAGAATTTGTTGTAATTGATGATTATGCTCATCATCCAACAGAGATAAAAGCAACAATGAATGCAGTTTTAGAATATGATAAACTTAAAAAAATGTCAAAAAAAGTTGTAATTTGGCAACCTCATAAATATTCAAGAACAATAGATAATCTTGAGGGATTTAAAAAATGTTTTGATGGTTGTGATGAATTAGTAATTCTTCCTATTTGGACAGTTGCTGGTGAGAAAAAAGTGGAAATCGACTTTGTAAAAGAGTTTGCAAAATACAATCCAATTTTTGCCCATAGTATTCAAACAACACAAGGAAAAATCCAATTGATTAATGATAATAAAGTGATAAAAGTATATGAAAATGGATTAGTTGTTGGGGTTGGTGCTGGAGATATTACTTATCAATTAAGACATTAGTTTTTAAATAATTTTTATTTTCCCATTTTCAATTTTTATTTTTCCCTCAAGTTCATATTCAAAAATTTTGTTAGGAAATTTTTGAATAGCGATTTCATAAGTGGGATTATTTTTACAAAAAAGTAAAACTTCATCTTCAATACTTTTGTTTTGTAATCCACAAGTTTTATATATAAATTCATCAACATCATAAATAACTTTTATTAGACCTTGTTTTATAAGATTTTGTGTTCCTAAACTCTCATTTATTCTATGGGGAATAGTAAAAACTTTTTTTCCCATTTTTAAAGCATAATTTACAGAAGTTAAAGAACCTGAATCCAAATCAGCTTCACTAACAATCAAAAACTCACTTAATGCAACAACAATTTCATTTCTATGAACAAAAGTATAATTTCTAGCTTTTTCATTTTCTTTGTAAGCTGAAAGCATTAATCCATTTTTTTCTATATCAAGAATAAGATTTTTATTTACACTTGGATATCTAATGTCTAAACCATTTGCTACAACAGCTATTGTATTATTTGATTTTGCACCTTGATGAGCTATTGCATCAACTCCCATTGCTGCTCCACTTACAATACAAATTCCTGCATTAGAAATTTTTGAGGCTAATTTATATGTAAATTCTTTGGTATAACTATTTGGGCGTCTAGATCCAATAATTGATATTTTTCTTTTTTTTAGTAAATCAATATTCCCTAGATAAAAAAGTTCTTCTGGATATTTTTTCATTGATGATAATTCATCAATTTTAAACTCTATTTTTGAAATCATATTTCTCTCTAATAATAAGTTACATTATTATAACTTATTTATTAAAGATATGGAAGTTGATTTATAAAAATTGGTTCTACTTCTTTAAATAAAGATTTCGACTCTTTTAGCACTTCAAGAGTTACTGTATGAGGATGACCAATTGCTATGGCATAACCTTGTTTTTTTGCTATATCAATAGCCTTTTTTAGTTGATTTTGAATAGATTTAAAATCTCTATCATTGTCAATAAAAGTATTTCTTACAATATATGGCATATCATATTTTTTAGCATATTTTTTAGCTACGGATTTTGCACTTGTTCTGCTATCAACAAATATAAAATTATATTTCTTTAAAGCCCTAAATAATTTATCAACAGCTTCCTCATTTTCAGTAAAAACTGAACCAGTATGATTGTTTGTATAAACAGCATTTGGATACCATTCTCTTAGTTGCTTAACTCTTTTTTCAATTGTTTCATATGAATCATTTATTGTTAAGGTATTTATTTCTTCGCCTTTAAAAGCACTTGATGCCTGCATAGGAAAATGTATCATATGAAAAGATAAACTATGTGCAATTTTTGCTGAATCGGGATGAGTTTTTGTGGGAGGTAAAAAAGCCATATTTATTTTATAGCCCATACTAAGAATCTTATCTTTTTGAGCTTGGGTCGTTACATCATCAATTACAATAGCAATTTTTGGTTTAACTTTTTTATCATAAGTAAAAGTATCTTTTTTAGTAATTATGCTTTTTTCATCTATTTTTATAGGAGATTTATCTTTTTGTTTTTCTTTTAATTTTTCTTCTTTTATCTCTTCAACTTTTTTCTGAATAATTTTATTTTCTTTATTTATTGACTCTTCAACTTCTGTTTTTTCATCAATAACTTTTTCAAGTTCTTTTGTATATTCTTCAAATTTGTGCTCTTCATTTAAATCAAATTTTTCTTCGAATAATTCATGATTTATCTGCTCTTTTAAGTCTTTAATTTCAGCAATTCTTGGAGGGATAGATACTTCATGTTTTGTCTCTTGAGTATTTACTTCAGTGGGAATATCTTTAATTGCCTCTTTATTTTTTATTGTAAAGTAACTAGCAATTGTTACTAAAAATGCAATTAAAAATATTGCTAAAAAAATATTTATTAATTTTTTATTTGGTTTGAGATTAGTTAGTTTTCGTGATTTTTTTTTATTCATACGGAAAGTTTCATTTTAAGGAAGAAAATCTTCCTTAAATTGATTAATTTTTGTCTTTATTAACGATTTTGTTAGAAGAAATCCAAGGCATCATTTCTCTTAATTTTACACCAGTTTGTTCAATTAATGAAGCTTTTGCATTTGCTCTTTCAGCGTTCATTCTTGGGTATCCTGATTGTCCTTCTAAGATAAAGTCTTTTGCAAATCTACCATCTTGAATCTCTTTTAAGATTTCTTTCATAGCTAATTTTGATTCAGCATTAATAACTCTTTTACCAGATACATAATCTCCATACTCAGCAGTATTAGAAATTGAATATCTCATATCAGCAATTCCACCTTGGAACATTAAATCAACGATTAATTTAAGTTCGTGTAAACACTCAAAGTATGCTAATTCAGGTGCATATCCAGCATCTGTTAATGTTTCAAATCCAGCTTGAACTAAAGATACAGCTCCACCACATAATACAGCTTGTTCACCAAAAAGGTCAGTTTCTGTTTCATCTTTGAAAGTTGTTTCAATAATAGCAGTTCTTCCACCACCAATAGCAGAAGCATAAGCTAATGCGATTTCTTTAGTTTTTCCAGAAGGATCTTGGTGAATTGCAATAAGGTCAGGAATTCCAGCACCTTTAACGAATTCTGATCTAACTGTATGACCTGGAGCTTTTGGAGCAACCATCATTACATTGATGTTTTTAGCTGGAGAAATTCTTCCATAATGAATGTTAAATCCATGTCCAAATGCAACAGTTGCACCATCTTTTAAATTTCCTGCAATTTCATTTGCATAGATTTCACCTTGATTTTCATCAGGTAATAAAATCATGATAATATCACATTCTTTTGTAGCTTCTGCAACAGTTAAAACTTTGAAACCTTTAGCTTCAGCTTTTGCCCAAGATGAACCATCTTTTCTTAATCCAACAACAACTTCAACACCTGAATCTCTTAAGTTTTCAGCATGTGCGTGACCTTGAGAACCAAAACCAATCATTGCAACTTTTTTTGATTTGATTAAATCGATATTACAATCTTTATCATAGAATACATTTAAACCCATTAGTAAACCCTCTAAATATTAAATTTTTGAGATTATACAAAAAACTATCTAAATCTTAGATAACTTAACAAATTAAAGGGAAGAATACTTTAGTTTTGATACTATTAGCTCACTATTCAAAAGGACAAAAATTGCTAAAAGAACTATTTATAAAAATTCAAACAAACTGTAAAGACTACTCAAAAGAGGAATTAATTGAGATAGAGAAGTTTTTAAAAGATGAAATAGTAATAAAAAATGATGATACTTTTGAACTAAACTCTAAATATAAAATTGCCCTCGTAAAAGTAGGGAAAAACATAGTAATACTTGAAGATTTAATAAGTGAACACAAAAATATAAAAATTGAATTTGATGATTTAAATGGTGCTTATGATGGAGATTTAGTTCTTGCAAAAAGAGTATTTAATCCAAGAAGTAGAATAAGAGCAAAAATAGTAAAAATCCTTGATGGCAAAAAAAATGATGTTTTAGTTTATATAAAAGATAAAGCTTTTTATACAATAAAAGAAAATATAAAATTAGAAAATAAAGATGCTTTAAAATATCAAGATGGTGATGTTTTATTGGTTGATAATAAATCTTTGGAATTGATAAAAAATTTAGGAAATATAAAAGAGCCTAAAATAGATGAAATTATCTCTTTAACTCTTTATAATGAAACTTTTAGATTAGAAAAACATCTTGAAGTTGATGCAAATATGGATGATAAAAAACAAAGAGTTGATTTAAGAGATTTTGCTTTTTGTACGATTGATCCAAATAGTGCAAAAGACCATGATGATGCAATATATTTCGATGTAAAAGAAAATATTTTATATGTGGCAATCGCAGATGTTTCATATTTTGTAAAAGAAGGAAGTGAACTTGATGTATTAGCCTTTAAAAAATCGACTTCTGTTTATCTTCCTACAAAAGTTTTACCAATGTTACCACCAATTTTAAGTGAAGAGATGTGTTCGTTAAAAGAGGGACAAGATAGATATTCTTATGTTTTTAAATTACATTTAGATTTAGAAAATCAAAATGTGAAAAAAGCGGAACTTTTTGAAGCAATTATAAATTCACACAAAAACTTTTCTTATGGAAGAATAGACAGAGTTATAGAAGGGCATTTTGACCAATATTCAAAAGTTGAAAAAGAGATATTTGATTATTTGATTCCTTTGTATGAAATCAGTAAAAAAATCAGAAAAAGAAGATTATTAAAAGGTTATGATTTTAGAACTACTGAAAATAGATTAAAACTAAAAAATGATAATTTAGAATCAATAGATGTTGAAACATCAACTGCATCGCACCAATTAGTTGAAGAGTGTATGTTATTAGCAAACATAGAAGCAAGTAAAAAAGTAAATACAGTTGGAATTTATAGAATTCATGAAGAACCAGCCTTTAAAGCTATTTCAAAACTTGTGGATGATGTAAATATTTTAGGGGTTAATGTAAAACTTCAAAGTGATGTTCATGATACAATTGTACATATTCAAGAAAAAGCAAAAATTTCTATGATGAGTGCAGAAATTGATGAGCTTATTATTCAAGCTCAAACACAAGCGAAATACTCTTCAAAAAATTTAGGACATTTTGGTTTAGGATTCTCTTCATATTCACACTTTACCTCTCCCATTAGAAGATATTCGGATTTAGTTTTACACCGTATTTTAAAAACAAAACAAACACCTAAAAATATAGAAGAGATTTGTGAATATATTTCATTAAATGAAAGAAAAGTTGATCAACTTGTTTGGGATTTTGAAGATAGAAAATACGCAAGATGGGCAAATGAACATATTGATGAAGAGATAAAAGTAAAAATAGTTGATACTGAAAAAGCAAGAGCTGTATGTTATGAAAAAATGTTTGGGATGAAAGTAGTTTTAGAAAATTACAAAGGGCAGAAATTATTTTCTAAAATGAGAGTGAAAATAAAATCTGCCGATATTGTAACAAAGGTTATAGTTGCTACTATAATGTAGCACACTTATCAATAGAAGCTAAGCATGGGTCCACTTTTTCACTTGTTATATATTGACCAATAAGTTTTTCTTTTTCATTTATAAAAATAGGAGAAACAAGATTTATTATTGAATGTTCAATAGGATTTTGGGAAACTACAGTAAAATAAGTAGAAAAATCTTCTTTAGATTTAATTTTCAATTTTTCTAAAACATCTGTATCTATTTGAAAATCAAATGAAACTTTGTTTAAAACATTAATATTTACAACAGTAACTTTTGTTTTTTTATCAAAAACTAAAAAAGAAAAAAACTCATCAATCTTTTCAACACTTAAACTTTGGAAATTTTCAAACCCTAATATTGGTAGTACGATCTTATACATAGCTAAATCCTTTGAAATAATTAAATTGTATTAAAAGTAAACTTAGGATATTATTTTATTATGTATAAAAATGAATTTGATAATTATTTAAAACAAAATAAAAAGTTTAAAGCTTATATGTTTTATGGGCAATCTATCTTTTTAGTGGAGCAATACTCTTTAATTATTGCACAATCCTTAGGGAATGATGATGAGATAGAAAAACTATATTTTGAAGAATATGATTTCAAATATGCTAAAGATAAACTGCTACAATCCTCTTTATTCTCAAGTAACAATATAGTTTTAATAAAAATAGATAAAAAACTTCCTAAAAAAGAACTTGATTCTTTAATAGAAGCTTGTAATCTAAACTCAGATAGCACACTTATAATTGCATGTTTAGGCGATAGTGATTTTAAAACAATGGAGACAAGTTTTTCTTTAAAAACAAACTCAGCTGCTGTAAGATTTTTTTTACCAACAGATACCGAAGCTATAAAATTTTTAGAATATGAAGCAAAAATGCTTAATATAAAAGTTGAGTTAAGTGCCTTAAATCATCTATATTTTATGCATAAAAATGATTTAGCATTATGTGTAAATGATATGAAAAAATTAGCAATATTTGATGAACTAATTACTACACATCTTGTAGATACTCATTGTTTCGGAATAGG
>JAIELU010000143.1 GCA_019752775.1 Campylobacterales bacterium
TATTATTTTCATCAATAATGATTAAGCGTTATCTTGTTGTGCTTGTGTAACTGCTTTAATTTCACTAATTATTTGCATTAAAGCAATTAATCCCATATGATAACCAAAAGGTCCAAATCCTGAAATAACACCTGTTGAAGCACCGGCTGTTATTGATTTTTGTCTAAACTCTTCTCTTTTATAAATATTTGAAATATGAACTTCAACTACTGGCATTGAAACTGCACTTAAAGCATCTTTTATAGCTATTGATGTATGAGAATAAGCAGCTGGATTTATCATAATTCCATCAACAGTTCCTAAACATTCTTGGATTCTATCAATAATTTCACCCTCAAGATTTGATTGAAAAAATTCAACTTCAACTCCATTTTGTCCTGCAGCTGTTTTTAATTGGTCATGAATTTGTTCCAATCCCATTGAACCATAAATGTGTTGTTCTCTAATTCCTAGCATATTTAAGTTTGGCCCTTGGATAACGGCAATTTTCATATTATATTCCTTTTATAAATTTTAGATAAGATTATAATTAAATTTATGTTAAACAATACCAAATTAAAGGCTTTTTATGAAAAACTTTATTCTACAAAATGAGAATGCAATTTATTTTGAGTGCAAATTTTCTTGTGACAATGTAATCTTCTTAAATTTAAATGATGAAAAATATTTTATAACAGATGCGAGATATGTTACTGAGGCTAAAGAATATGCGAAAAATTGTCAAGTTATAGAATCATCAAATCTAATAGAAACAACTAAAGAAATCCTAAAAAAAAATAAAATAAAAAAACTTATATTTGATTCAAATGATTTCACATATGCCAGTTACATAAAATTAAGTGAACATATAAAAACTCAATTTATTGAAAAACCAAACTTTTCAAAGCAAAAAAGAATTATCAAATCAGATAAAGAGATAATTTTATTAAAAAAAGCTGCTGTTGCGGGAAGAGATGGATTTAAACAATTAGCAAAATTTATCAGAAAAAATGGTCTTAATCAAAGCGAACAATTTTTATATTTTAAAGCCTTTGAAAAAATGAGTCAAAGTGGAAAACTTGATATTAGTTTTGAGCCAATTGTCGCAATAAATGAAAATGCAGCAAAACCTCATGCACTTCCAACTTCTAAAAAATTAAAATTAAATGACTTAATTCTTGTTGATGCTGGAGTTAAATATAAAAGATATTGTTCAGATAGAACTTGTACAAGCGTTGTTGATTTTGAAAAATTCTCTTTTAAAAGAGAACAAAAATTCAAAAATGATAAACATCAAAAAGTTTATGATATTGTTCTAAAAGCTCAACTAAATGCCATAGAAAAAGCAAGAGTTGGAATGAAAGCATCTGATATTGACAAATTAACTAGAGATGTAATTGAAAAAGCCGGATTTGGAAAATATTTTATTCATAGCACAGGTCATGGAGTTGGACTTGATATTCATGAATTTCCAAATATAAATTCAAAATCAGATGTAATAATTGAAGAAAATATGGTGTTTACAATAGAACCTGGAATTTATCTTCCAAATGAATTTGGTGTTAGAATTGAAGATACAATTGTAATGCAAAAAGGTAAAGCTGTAATATTATAAATTAATAATATATTCAAAAAAACAAATAAATATACTTGACTTATTTAATAAGTTTAGTATTTTAAGAAGAAATATGAAAAAAAAATTAACACAAAATCTAACACTTTTTTATACTACTAATTTTCCTAAAAAGTTCAATACTACTTCAAGTAAAAAATATACTGTAACAGTAGGAATTGGGGGAAATATTGGAAATACAAAAAAACTATTTGATAAATTAATCTTATGTTTAAAAGAAGATTCAAGATTTACTTTACTTATAACTTCACCACTTTTAAGAAACCCTCCATTTGGTTTCTTGGAACAAAATGACTTTCTAAATGGTATAATTCGCCTCAAAACTAATCTTTGTCCTAATAGCTTTTTAAAAGCAATGCAAAGATATGAAAATAAATTCGGAAGAAAGCGATCCTTTCAAGATGCGCCTAGAACCTTGGATATAGATATAATATTTTTTGATGATAAAAAAATAAATACAAAAGATTTAATTATACCTCATAAAAATTGGGCAAGTAGAGAGTCAGTGATTATTCCTTTAAAAAGGATGAAATGATGAAAAAAAAAGTAATGGTTGGTATGAGTGGTGGAATTGATTCATCAGTTACAGCTTATATGCTACAAAAAGATGGATATGAAGTTGAGGGTGTTTATTTAAAACTTCATAATAGAACTGATGGTTATCATGAAAGAAATTTGGGTTATATAAAGGATGTTGCTGAATTTTTAAATATTAAATATCATATTTTAGATTTAGCAGATAAATTTACAGCTGAAATTTATGACTATTTTGTAGAAGCCTACCTTGAGGGAACAACTCCCAATCCATGTGTTAAATGTAATAAAAATATAAAATTCGGTGCAATGCTAAAATTTGCTCAAGATAATGGAGCTAGTTATTTAGCAACTGGACATTATGCAAAAACTGATGGTCAATTCTTTTTTGAAGCAGATGATAAAACAAAAGATCAAAGTTATTTTTTATCACAAGTAGATAAATCTGCACTCCCTTTTATGATGTTTCCTTTAAGTACCTACAAAAAAGAGGATATTGTAAAATTTGGAGCAACTCTTTCAAGTGTATATAAAAGAATCACAGAAAAAAGTGAATCACAAGAAATTTGTTTTGTTGAAACAGTTTATACAGATGTGGTAAAAAAACATGCAAATATTGATGTTCCAGGAAAAGTTTTAGATGAAGAGGGAAATATTGTTGGTGAGCATAAAGGTTATGCACATTATACAATAGGAAAAAGAAGAGGTTTTACAGTTCATGGAGCTCATGACCCACATTTTGTAACAAAATTAAATCCTGCAGATAACACTATTGTAGTTGGGAAAAAAGCTGCATTAGAAGTAAATGAAGTAGTTGGAAATAATCTAAATATGTTTATTGATGATATTGAGTTTTCTTGTAGTGTAAAATTAAGATACCGTTCAGTATCAACTCCTTGTCATGTAAAAATTGAAGATGAAAAAGTTTATATAACTCTAGAAGAACCAGCTTTTGGTGTTGCAGCAGGACAACTTGCTGTATTTTATGATGGACAAAAAGTAATTGGAAGTGCTTGGATTGAAAGTTCTAAATAAATCTATTAAGATTTTATTTAGTTAGTTTTATAATTTAGGAGGTAAACTCCTAAATTAGTTTTATATTTAGAATGTATATTCTACACTTGCTAATACATATTTATCATCTTTAAAATCTACATCTGCAGAATCTTCATTAACATCTCCGTATAAAACAGCTGCTGTTAAAGATTCAGTAATTGGATAAGATGCTGTTAAATTTAACTCTTTTTCTTTTGAATCATCTGTCCCATAAGTTGTTACACCATATAATGCACCTAACTCAACATCAAGAACTGTGTATCCTAAAGAACCATAGATAGTTCTAGCATCTGGATCATAAGTTCTATTTCCTGTATCAAATGGAGAAATATTATCACCAGCAATAGTCATTATAGCAGCACCACCATCTTTATCAGTTTTAATATATCCAACTGCAGCAGAAATATCAGCAACAGTCGTATTTAGTTCAAGATGTCCAATTGATCCATCTTCATATCCATTAGCTGCACCAAAATTTTTATCAACACTATTTTCTGCATAATGAGCAATTACACCAAAATAATCAGTTGTAATAGTTGTTTTTAAACCATAAAAATCAACTGCATCAGGAGCTGAATATACATAAGGGTTAAATTCTATACTTTCTAATCCAGCATATTTAACATCAAGAACATATACTCCTTTATTTCCATTTATATCATGAAAATCTTCACTTAAATCAATTCCTGATTCAGCTTTTCTTTGAGTATAACCTAAAACAACTGTTGTATCAGGAATAACAGTAATTGCAGCAACTATAGCTTCATTATAATCAGCTAACCATTCTAAATCAATAGCTTGTCTACCAGCTGTTACAGAAAATCCTTCCATCGCATATTTAAGATATGCTTCTGTCATTAAAGAATTATTTGCAAATGATGAATCAGGTCCACCATCTCTATCATATTTCTCAATTTCACCTAAACCAAGATTTCCTTTAAATTCAGCCTTTGCATTAAATCCATAAAATGAAGCTGTTTCAAAAGCAACTGTTGCTTGTCCATTTCCAAATCCACTATCTTTCACTCCATCTTTATAGTCATGTTTTTCACCATAAAGCGCTAAGCTTCCTGAAGCTTTACCATCTTTAAATGCTGAATTAATTGTATCAGCAGCAAACATCATTGAAGAACTTAAGATTAATCCGCAAGCAACTAAGCTTATTTTATTATCTGACAAAAGGTTTTTCATTTTTTTTCCTTGTAAATATTTTTAATCTTGAAATAACTATCATCGCATTAATAGCTTTCATTTCAGAAGAACAATAAAATTATAACATCAACAAAAATCAAAATAAACAGTTTAGTTGTATATATACTATACATTTCTAAATATTGATTAATGCTTATGATAATCATTATTATAGTAATGTTTTTTTTCTTAATTTTTTATTAACTTAATATTGATTAAGTACTCTTTAGATAAAATACTCATAATCAAAATCCAAGGAATTTTTATGTCAACATTTAAACTTTTTAGTGGTTCAGCTAACCCTGAATTTGCAACAAAAGTAGCAGAATATTTAGGAATGTGTGTCTCAAATGCAACTCTTAATAAATTTAGTGATGGAGAAATCTCTGTTCAAATTACAGAAAGTGTAAGAGGACAAGATGTATTTATAATCCAACCAACTTGCGCACCAACAAACGACAATTTAATGGAATTGTTAATTATGGTAGATGCTCTAAAAAGATCAAGTGCAAAATCTATTTCTGCTGTTATTCCATATTATGGATATGCAAGACAAGATAGAAAAGCAGCGCCAAGAGTTCCAATAACTGCAAAATTAGTTGCAGATATTTTAGAAACTGCTGGTATTTCAAGAGTAGTTACTATTGATTTACATGCTGCTCAAATTCAAGGTTTCTTTAATATTCCAGCTGATAATTTATTTGGTTCAATTTTATTTGCAAATTATATTAAGTCTAAAAATTTAGCAAACCCAATAATTGGAAGTCCAGATATTGGTGGAGTTGCACGAGCTAGATCTTATGCTGATAAATTAGGTTATGACCTAGTTATTGTTGATAAAAAAAGAGAAAAAGCTAATGAGTCTGAAGTTATGAATATTATTGGCGATGTAAAAGGTAAAGATGTTATCTTGGTTGATGATATGGTTGATACAGCTGGAACTTTAGTAAAAGCTGCTGAAGTTTTAAAGAAAAAAGGTGCAAATTCTGTTATGGCATGTTGTACACATGGAGTTCTAAGTGGACCTGCATACGATAGAATTGAAAAAGGTGAATTGGATGAATTAGTTATTTCTGACACAATTCCTACACGAAAAAATGCTAAAAAAATAACTGTATTAACAGCTTCAACTATGATTGGAGAAGCCATAAGAAGGATTCATAATAACGAATCTGTTAATTCAATTTTTATTGCATGATGCAAAATTGAAATTTTTTGGTATAATGCGCAAGATTATTTAATATAAAAAGGAAAAACAATGAAAAAAATTTTATTATCAACTGTTGCTTGTGCAACAATGATGTTAGCTGCAAACTCTGATTACAAATATGAAATTACACCAACAATTGGTGGAGTTTATACTGAAGGTAATTTAGGTTTAGATAGAAATTATGCAAATGGTGGATTAAGTTTAGGATTTAATCAATTTGATTCTTTTATTGATCAAGTTGAACTTGGTTTTTTAAGATCAACTGAAGATGTAAATTACAAAGGTACAAGTGCTGATACTGGTATTACAAGAATATTTACTAACTTTATCAAAGAATATAGCTTAACTTCTGATGTATCATTATATACATTAATTGGTGCTGGTGTTGAAATTTTTGACAACGAAGGTAATGGAAATGAAGACGGACTATTTGGTAACTATGGTGCTGGAATTAAATATAAAATTGCTGACCAATTTGCTTTAAAATTCGATGTTAAACATTTAATTGAAGCTGATCATGGAGATAATAACTTATTATATAATGTAGGGTTTGCTGTTCCATTTGGTGAAGTTGCTAAAGCAGCTCCTGTTGTTGAGAAAAAAGCTCCTGTTGTTGTAGCTCCTGTTGTTGCAGCAGCTCCAAAAGATTCTGATGCTGATGGTGTAATTGATGAATTAGATGAATGTCCAAATACAATGGCTAAAGCAAAAGTTGATAGCGTTGGATGTATGACTTTAGTTAACTTAAATATCAATTTTGATACAAACAAATCAGATATTAAAGATTCTTATAATTCAAGAATTGCAGAATTCGCAAAAATGATGAATGCTAATCCAAAATTAAAAGCTACAATTGGAGCACATACTGATTCTGTTGGTTCTGATGCTTATAATCAAAAATTATCTGAAAGAAGAGCTGCTTCTACTGTTGAAGCATTAAAAGCGCTTAAAGTAGATGCTTCTAAAATTAAAGCTGTTGGTTATGGTGAAACTAAACCTGTTGCTTCAAATGATACTGTTGAAGGTAGAGCTGAAAATAGAAGAGTTGAAGCTACAATGAGCAAATAATTCTAATTTTTTTAGAATAACAAGGGGTTGAGTTTATCTCAGCCCCTTTTTTTTATTTCTACTCAATTTCTATTTAACAATAAACTTACAAAACTTTAGATACAATCGCGATATAATAAATAACACAATAAACAACTTATAGGAATTACCCTTGCAAAAAAATATTAGAAACTTTAGTATTATTGCTCATATTGACCATGGAAAATCAACTCTTGCAGATAGAATAATCCAAGAGTGTGGAGCTGTTGCAGACAGAGATTTAACTGCTCAAATGATGGATACTATGGATATAGAACAAGAAAGAGGGATTACAATTAAGGCTCAAAGTGTAAGACTTAATTATGTAAAAGATGGACAGAATTATATCTTAAATCTAATTGACACTCCAGGTCATGTTGACTTCTCTTACGAAGTAAGCCGTTCACTTGCTTCTTCTGATGGTGCACTTTTAATTATTGACGCAACTCAAGGTGTTGAAGCACAAACTATTGCAAATGTTTATATTGCAATGGATAATGATTTAGAGATTCTTCCCGTTGTAAATAAAATCGATTTACCAAGTGCTGATCCAGATAGAGTTTTAGAAGAAGTTGAAGAAGCTATTGGAATTGATTGTACTGAGAGCAATCTAATTAGTGCAAAAACAGGTCAAGGTGTAAAAGCCTTAATTGATGCCATCGTTGACAGAGTTCCCTCACCAGTTGGTGATACTGATGCTCCAACAAAAGCTTTGATTTATGATTCTTGGTTTGATAATTATCTTGGAGCTTTAGCTCTTGTTAGAGTTTATGATGGAAGTATCAAAAAAGGTCAAATGATTAGAATGATGAATACACAAGAAGAACATCAAGTTCTTAATTTAATGTATCCTCATCCTAGAAAACCAACAAAAACAAATGTTATTGAAACAGGTGAAATTGGAATTGTAGTTTTAGGTCTTAAAACAACAAATAGTATTGCAGTTGGTGATACAATCACTGATGCAAAAAATCCAACAGCTGAAATAATTCATGGATTTGAACCAGCTAAACCATTTGTATTTGCAGGACTTTATCCAATTGAAACAGATAAGTTTGAAGATTTAAGAGAGGCTTTAAATAAACTTCAACTAAATGATAGTTCAATCTCATTTGAACCAGAAAGTTCAGCAGCTTTAGGGAGTGGATTTAGAACAGGATTTTTAGGAATGCTTCACATGGAAGTTATCAAAGAAAGACTAGAGCGTGAGTTTGACTTAGATTTAATTGCAACTGCTCCAACTGTTATTTATGAAATTCTAAAAACTGATGGTTCAAGAATTACAATCCAAAATCCAAGTGAATTACCAGCACCAAACTATATAGACACGATTTTTGAACCTTATGTAAAAGCAACTATTCTGGTACCTGACGAGTTTTTAGGAAATGTTATTAAACTTCTTAATGATAAAAGAGGTTCACAAAATAAAATGGACTATATTGGAAAAAGAGTTTTACTTGATTATGATATTCCAATGAATGAAATCGTAATGGATTTTTATGATAAGTTAAAATCAACAACAAAAGGTTATGCTTCATTTGATTATGAACCAATTGGATTCAGACCAGGTGTTTTACAAAAACTAGATATAAAAGTTGCAGGTGAAATCGTAGATGCACTTTCAATTATCGTACCAGAAAATAAAGCACTTTCAAAAGGAAGAGAATTTATCAAAGCCTTAAAAGAGCTAATCCCAAGACAACTTTTTGAAGTAGCAATTCAAGCAAGTATTGGAAACAATGTAATTGCCAGAGAAACTGTAAAATCAACAGGTAAAAACGTAACAGCAAAATGTTACGGTGGAGATATTACAAGAAAAAGAAAACTACTAGAAAAACAAAAAGCAGGTAAAAAAAGAATGAAAGCCATAGGAAAAGTGAATGTACCACAAGAAGCATTCATGGCGGTGTTGAAGATTTAATCTTCAGCACATCTTCTGCGTTGTCACTTTAATTTTAAATGCTCATTTACTTGTAGTACACTCCGCTTTAAAATTAAAGCTCCGCCTTGAATCTGCACTAAATCTTAAATCTCAACAATATTTTTTCGACTCTTTCTCTATTTCATTTAAAAACTTAATATATTC
The DNA here is from genome assembly GCA_019752775.1 of Campylobacterales bacterium. Lineage (GTDB taxonomy): Bacteria > Campylobacterota > Campylobacteria > Campylobacterales > Arcobacteraceae > Aliarcobacter. Next base: position 8,776 of record JAIELU010000143.1, read on the forward strand.
TTTATTATGTTCTATAAGTTCTTCTTGTGTTAAATTTTCAGAGTTTGGAATAGTAGTTTTTACTATTATTACTTTAGATTTTTCTAAAAAAAGTTGATACCCCTCTAACAAATCCTTAAAATAAAATCTAATAATCATTCCTATTTTAGCAGATTCTGTATTTTCTTTACTTTCTAATGATTTTAAACTATTTGAGTAAAAATCGCTTACTAAAATAAAAGTTTCTTCTAATTTTTCACGCTTAAGACTCTTTATTTTATCTTTTTCTTTTTTACTTTCTATTAAATAATCTTTTGCAATAGAAGCAAAAAAACCAATAATACCACCAATAATTACTAACATAAATTTCCTTTTTTATAATTTTAATCATTATAGTAAAATCTGAACTACAC